>NZ_WWIC01000355.1:0-50627 GCF_009872555.1 Streptomyces sp. SID5643 | reverse complement strand
GCGGCGGGGTGGCGGGGCGGGCGAAGGGTACGACGGGCTCGCCCGGCGCCGGGCCGGCGGGGGCCGGGCGAAGGCGGGCGGTCGTCGCGGAGGTTTCCTCGCCGGGGGCGCCGGTACGGCGGGGCGCGGGGAGCCGGAACGGCCGGCCGGCCGAGTCCGAGGGTGCTCCGGCCGGAGCGCCGGAACCTCCGGGGGCGGAGAGGCGGAAGGGCCGGCCGGGCGTCTCCGCCGAGGCCCCCTCCTCCGGAGTGTCCTCACGTCCCGCCCGGGCGGAGGGGCCAGGCGTGGGGAGGTGGCGGGGGCGCGGAGGAGTGCCGGGTGCCGGGGAGGTGGACGGCTTGGTCGAACCGCGGTGGGTCTCACGGCCGTCGCCGGACGGAGCGTTGGAGCCGGGACGGGTCTCACGGCCCGGGCCGGTCGGTCCGTTCGAACCGCGGCTCGTACCGCGGCCGACGTCTGAAGGCCGGTCCGAGCCGGGGCGGGCCTCACGGCCGACATCGGACAACCGGTCCGAACCGAGACCGGCGTCACGACCGCCGGACCGCCCATCCGAACCCGAGCCCGACTCACGGCCGAACCCTGAAGGCCGGTCCGAGCCGGGCCGGCCATCGCGGCCGTCCCCGGAGGGCCTGGCCGAACCGAAGCCGGACTCACGACCGAACCCTGAAGGCCGGTCCGCCCCGGGCCCGCCATCACGGCCGGCCCCGGAAGACCGGTCCGAGTCGGCACGCGTCGCGCGGCCGATGATGGGCGGCATGTCGGGGAAGCGGGTGGAGGCGCGGGGCGGGGGCGGCGCGGTGGGCTCGGTGAGCCGGGGTGCTATGGGCCCGGTGGGCCGGGGCACGGCAGAGCCGGGCGGCCGGGACTCCGCAGGCTCGCTGCGCCGGGATGCGGCCGGCCCGGTGGGCCGGGGCACGGCAGAGCCGGGCGGCCGGGACTCCGCAGGCTCGCTGCGCCGGGATGCAGCGGACTTGGCGGACCAGGACTCCGCAGGCTCGCTGCGCCGGGATGCGGCCGGCCCGGTGGGCCGGGGTACGGCAGAGCCGGACGGCCCGGAATCCGCAGGCTCGCTGCGCCGGGGTGCGGCCGGCCCGGTGGGCCAAGGTTCCGCAGGGTCGCAGCGGCGGGGTGCGGCGGAGCCGGTGGTGGCGGTTGCGAGGGAGGGGAAGTAGGGGCGGTCGTTCGGGCTGTCGGAGCGTTTCGGGCCGTTCGCGTCCGCTGCCGTCCCGGCAGGGGCTCCGGCCTGGCCCGGCGCGGGGTCGGACGTGATGCCCTGGGTCTCCCGGCCGTCCGCCGCCGGGGGCTCCGGCGGGTGCGGTGGGCGCGGCGGCGTGGTGGGGCGCGGGGGGAAGGAGGCGCGTGGCGCTTCCGTGCTCATGCACCCCCCGTTTCCTCATGCCCGGGCCGCTCGTCTCCCGCGGGCCGTTGCCGTCCTGCCCGAGGCCCGGTACCGAATCGTCCCGGGCACACCTACCCGTACGGACGGAGCGTCATCCCGGCGCGGATCCCCGGCCGGCGGCGTCCGTCGTACGTTCGCGTCACTCTACGGCTTGTTCCTGGGCGAACGGGAACCAGTCCACGAGGCCGGGGCATCTGCCCGGAACGTCCCCCTACCCTGCGGTAATCCAGTCTGGCAGGCTGCCTTCATGACTGCGCGTGCCGCCGACCGGGCCCGTTACGACCGGGCCACCGCCCATCTCGACGCCCCCCTCGCGATCGTGGACCTGGAGGCCTTCGACGCCAACGCCGCCGACCTGGTCCGACGTGCCGGGGGGAAGCCGATCCGGGTCGCCAGCAAGTCCGTGCGCTGCCGGGCGCTGCTGGAGCGCGTCCTGGCCCGGGACGGCTTCGCGGGGATCATGTCGTTCACCCTCGCCGAGTCGCTGTGGCTGGCCCGTTCGGGGTTCGAGGACGTGCTGCTCGCCTATCCGTCCGCCGATCGTGCGGCGTACGCCGAACTGGCCGGAGATCCCAAGCTCGCCGCCGCCGTGACCGTCATGGTCGACGACGTCGCCCAGCTGGATCTGATCGACGCCTCCCGGGGCGGGGGTCGTGAAGTGGTGCGGGTGTGCCTGGAGTTGGACACGTCCCTGAAGCTGCTCGGCGGGCGGGTGCGGGTCGGGGCCCGGCGTTCGCCGCTGCACTCCCCCGCCCAAGTGGCCGACGTGGCAAGGGCGGTGGCCCGGCGGCCCGGCTTCGAGGTCGTGGGGATCATGGCGTACGAGGGGCATGTCGCCGGTGTCGGGGACTCGCTGGCGGGGCGTCCGCTGCGGTCCCGGGCGATCCGGCTGATGCAGGCCGCGGCCCGGCGTGAACTCGCCGAGCGGCGTGCGGAGGTGGTGCGCGCGGTGCGGGCCGTCGTGCCGGACCTGGAGTTCGTCAACGGCGGCGGCACCGGCTCGGTGCAGCACACGGCGGCCGAGGACGCGGTGACCGAGATCGCCGCCGGATCGGGGCTGTACGTGCCGCGTCTGTTCGACAACTACACGTCGTTCAGCGGCCGTCCGTCGGCCCTCTTCGCCATGCCCGTGGTGCGACGGCCGGGGGTCGGGGTCGTGACGGTGCTCGGCGGTGGCTACCCCGCCTCCGGTGCGGCCGGGGCCGACCGGTCGCCCGTGCCGTATCTGCCCGAGGGGCTGCGTTACGACCCGCAGGAGGGCGCCGGTGAGGTGCAGACGCCGCTGCTGGGCTCGCCCGCGGACGATCTGCTGATCGGTGACAAGGTCTGGTTCCGGCACGCGAAGGCCGGTGAGCTGTGCGAGCGGTTCGACCGGCTGCACCTGGTCGAGGGCGATGCGGTGACGGCGACCGTGCCCACCTACCGCGGCGAGGGCCACACGTTCCTCTGAGGCTCGTGCGGCGTCAGTCCGTCGGACCGATGCTGCTGCCGACGCCGCCGCCCGTGGCCGCGTCACCGAACGGGCGGATGCCCTTGGTGATGCGGTCCATGTCGGCGAGCGGCGGTCCGTCCTCGCCCGCGTCGAAGACGTACCGGACGAGGACCGGCGACTCGGTGCCGACGCTGGAGGGGAAGACGAGCGACTGTACGTACCCGCCGGGGCCCTTGCCGGTCTTGACGCGCCAGCGCACGAGGTACCCGGCACGGCCCGCCACCGCGACCGGCCCGGACTTGACGACCTGGTGCGATTCCAGGCCGCCGTGGAGCTCACGGCCCAGCCGGTCGCGGTCGTAGGCCTCGTCGGCGGCCTCGGAGATGTCGGCCTTGGCGAGGGCCTCCGGGGACTTCTCGTCGTTCTCGGTCACCGTGCGGGAGAAGACCATGCCGTGGCGGCACAGGCCGACGCCGGCGGGGCAGTCGTAGGTGCCGTCGGTGGTCATGACGACGTCGTCCTGGGCGACGTGCTGCGGGCGGACCCAGCCGTCGAGCAGCGGGAACGTGATGCCGTTGAGCTGGTCCTCGACGACGGCGGGGTCGTCGGCGGACGGTTCCGGCGTGGACGCCTCGGGGGTCGGCTCCGGTGAGCCGGGCGTGGTCCCGGGCGCGGAGGTCGGGGCCGTCCCGGTCTCCGTGCCGTCGCCGCCGCCCCGGTCGAGGGCGACGGCTCCGGTGACGATCGCGGCGACGAGGACGGCGCCGGCGGCGGTCAGGGCGACCGCCTTCGTCCGGCCGGTGCCGCCGTCCGGTGGCGGGGCGGCGGGCGCCCCGGGCGCGCGGCGGTGCTCGGTCCAGCCCCCTGCCGTCCCACCACCGCTGGAGGTGCGGGGCGTGCGGGTCGGGATACCAGCCGGGCGGCGGCGTCATGCTCATCCCGGCACTGTAGGGCGCGACCGGGGCCGTCCGGGCGCTCGCCTACAGGGGTGTGACGTACGCCCCGGCGATCCCGCCGTCGACCAGGAAGTCGGTGGCGTTCACGAAGGAGGAGTCGTCGCTGGCCAGGAAGGCGACCGCGGCGGCGATCTCCTCGGCCTCCGCGAACCGGCCCAGCGGGATGTGCACCAGGCGGCGCGCGGCCCGCTCCGGGTCCTTGGCGAACAACTCCTGGAGCAGCGGGGTGTTGACCGGGCCCGGGCACAGGGCGTTCACGCGGATGCCCTCGCGGGCGAACTGCACGCCCAGTTCCCGGGACATGGCGAGGACGCCGCCCTTGGAGGCCGTGTAGGAGATCTGGGAGGTCGCCGCGCCCATCCGGGCGACGAAGGACGCCGTGTTGATGATCGAGCCCCGGCCCTGGCGCTGCATGTAGGGGATGGCGGCCTTGCAGCACAGGTAGACGGAGGTGAGGTTGACCTCCTGGACGCGCTTCCAGGCCTCCAGGCCGGTCTCCAGGATGGAGTCGTCGTCGGGCGGGGAGATGCCGGCGTTGTTGAAGGCGATGTCGACGCTGCCGTAGGTGTCGTAGGCGGTCCTGAAGAGGGCCTCGACCTCGTCGGGCTCGGTGACGTCGACCTTCACGAAGGTGCCGCCGGTCTCCTCGGCGGCGGCCTTGCCGCGGGTCTCGTCGACGTCGCCGCAGACGACGTGGGCCCCCTCGGAGGCGAGGCGGCGGGCGGCGGCGAGGCCGATGCCGCTGCCGGCTCCGGTGACGACGGCGGTGCGGCCGACCAGGCGGCGGCAGATGTTTTCCTGGGCAGTCACTGTGCGGGGCCCTCCGTGCTGATGAAGACGTTCTTGGTTTCGGTGAAGGCGGCCAGGGCGTCGGGGCCGAGCTCGCGCCCGACGCCGGACTGCTTGTAGCCGCCGAACGGCGTCCAGTAGCGGACGCTGGCGTGGGAGTTGACGGACAGGTTGCCGGCGCGGACGGCCTGGGAGACGCGCAGGGCTCGGCCGACGTCCCGGGTCCAGATGGAGCCGGACAGGCCGTAGGGGGTGTCGTTGGCCAGCCGGATCGCGTCCTGCTCGTCGGTGAAGGGCAGGAGGACGGCGACGGGCCCGAAGATCTCCTCGCAGGCCGCCGCCGAGTCCGGGCTCTCGCCGGTCAGGACGGTGGGCGGGAACCAGAAGCCCGGGCCCTCGGGGGCGCTGCCGCGCAGGGCCGGGGCGCCGTCCGGCACGAAGCCGCGGACCCGGTCGAGCTGCTGCCGGGAGATCAGCGGGCCCATCTGGGTCTTCTCGTCGGCCGGGTCGCCCACCACCACGGCGTCCAGCGCCTCGGCGAGCAGCTCGCGGACCTCGTCGCAGACGCTCTCCTGGACCAGCACGCGGGTGCGGGCACAGCAGTCCTGGCCGGAGTTGTCCAGGAAGGAGAAGGGGTCGACGGCGGTCTTGAGGTCGGCGTCGGCGAAGACGATGTTGGGGCTCTTGCCGCCGAGTTCGAGGGTGACGGGCTTGACCTGTTCGGCACCGAGGGCGGCGACGCGCGTCCCGGTCCGGGTCGAGCCGGTGAAGACGATCTTGGCGACTCCGGGGTGCCGGACCAGGGCGTCGCCCGTGATGTCACCGCGTCCCGGCAGCACCTGGAAGAGGTGCTCGGGAAGTCCGGCCTCCAGGGCGAGTTCGGCCAGGCGCAGGGCGGTGAGCGGGGTGGTCTCGGCGGGCTTGAGGATGACGGCGTTGCCGGCCGCGAGGGCGGGGGCGGTGCCCCAGGCGGCGATCGGCATGGGGAAGTTCCAGGGCGCGATCACGCCGACGACGCCGAGCGGTTCGAGGATCGTGACGTTCAGACCACCGGGCACCGGGATCTGCCGGCCGGTGAGCCGCTCCACTCCCCCGGCCGCGTAGTCCAGCAGGTCACGGACGTTGCCGGCCTCCCAGCGGGCGTTGCCGATGAGGTGGCCGGCCTCGCGGACCTCCAGGCGGGCCAGTTCCTCCAGGTGCGTCTCGACGGTGGCCGCGAAGCGGCGCAGCAGCCGGGCGCGGTCCGCGGGGGGCAGGGCGGCCCAGATCCGCTGTGCCCTGGCGGCGTGGGTGACGGCCGCGTCGACGTCGGCCGGACTCGCCCCGGCGACGGCGGCGACGACCTCCTCGGTCGCGGGGTTCAGTACTTCCAGAAGGTGCTCGGAAGACACGAAGGACCTCACATGCGTTCGAAGGAGCGGCGCAGCTCCCAGTCGGTCACCGCGGCGTCGTAGGCGTCCAGTTCGACGCGCGCCATGTTGCGGTAGTGCGCGACGACCTCGTCGCCGAAGGCGGCCCGGGCGACGGTGCTGTTCTCCCAGAGCTCGGCGGCCTCGCGCAGGGTGGTGGGGACGTGGTCGAGGTCGGCGGCGTAGGCGTTGCCGGGGCAGGGCTCGGGCAGCTCCAGCTTCTGCTCGATGCCGTGCAGTCCGGCCGCGACCAGTCCGGCGACGGCGAGGTAGGGGTTGACGTCGCCGCCGGGCAGGCGGTTCTCGAAGCGCAGGGAGCGGCCGTGGCCGACCACGCGCAGCGCGCACGTGCGGTTGTCCTGGCCCCAGGCGACGGCGGTCGGGGCGAAGGAGCCGGGCTGGAACCGCTTGTAGGAGTTGATGTTGGGGGCGTAGAGCAGGGAGAAGTCGCGCAGGGCGGCGAGCTGGCCGGCGAGGAAGTGCCGCATGACGTCCGACATGCCGCCTTCGCCGTCCCCGGCCATGGCGTTGGTGCCGTCGGCGTCGGCGAGCGAGAGGTGGATGTGGCAGGAGTTGCCCTCGCGCTCGTTGTACTTGGCCATGAAGGTGATCGACATGCCCTCCTGGGCGGCGATCTCCTTGGCGCCGGTCTTGTAGACGGAGTGCTGGTCGCAGGTGACCAGGGCCTCGTCGTAGCGGAAGGCGATCTCGTGCTGGCCGGGGTTGCACTCGCCCTTGGCGGACTCCACGGTGAGGCCGGCGCCGGCCATCTCGTTGCGGATGCGGCGCAGCAGGGGCTCGATGCGGCCGGTGCCGAGGACGGAGTAGTCGATGTTGTACTGGTTGGCGGGGGTGAGGCCCTTGTAGCCGGCGTCCCAGGCCTGTTCGTAGGTGTCCTTGAAGACGATGAACTCCAGCTCGGTGCCGACCTGGGCGGTGTAGCCGAGTTCGGCGAGGCGCTCCAGCTGGCGGCGCAGGATCTGGCGGGGGGCGGCGACGACCGGGGAGCCGTCGTTCCAGGCGAGGTCGGCGTGGAGCATGGCCGTGCCCTCGTTCCAGGGGACGCGGCGCAGGGTGGTGAGGTCGGGGTGCATGGCGAAGTCGCCGTAGCCGCGGTCCCAGGAGGACATCGCGTAGCCGTCGACGGTGTTCATCTCGGTGTCGACGGCGAGCAGGTAGTTGCAGCCCTCGGTGCCGTGCCGGAGGACCTCGTCGAGGAAGAAGCGTGCGGCGAACCGCTTGCCCTGGAGTCGTCCCTGCATGTCGGGGAAGGCCAGGACGACAGTGTCGATCTCACCGCCGGCGACGAGGGTGTGCAGCTCCTCGACGCTCAGCGGGGGTGTGCGGTCTGCCACGGGAAGGCCTCCTAGGCTCCTTGGATCCGCTGCCATGGATCCGCCGGGAGCCATAAGGTATTGCGGAGAACCATTGCTTGGGAAGGGGGTGCGGCCACATGCCGGAAGAAGCGGGTGGCGGTGAGGTGCGGGACGGGCTGACGCCGGTGCTGCGACCGGTGCGCGCGGGCAACGGCTTCGAGGAGGCGCTGGAGCAGATCCTGCAAGTCGTACGGCTGGGTCTGGTGCCGGGGGGCGAGCGGCTGCCGGCCGAGCGGGAGCTGGCGGAGCGGCTGGGGATCAGCCGGGTGACGCTGCGCGAGGTGCTGAAGGTGCTCCAGGACCAGGGCCTGGTCGAGTCGCGGCGCGGCCGGTACGGCGGCACGTTCGTGCTGCCGCGCGCGGAGGCCGTCGGCGAGGACGAGCTGCGGCGCCGGGTCGCCGAGGTCGACATAGAGGACGTGCTGCGGTTCCGGGAGGTGCTGGAGGTGGGCGCGGCAGGGCTGTGCGCGGCGCACGGGCTGGAGGAGAAGCAGGCGGACCGGCTGCGCGAGGCCCTGACGCGCACGCACGACGCGCCGCTCACCGAGTACCGCCGCCTGGACACGCTGCTGCACCTCACGATCGCCGAGCTGTCCGGCTCCCCCACGCTCACCGCCCAGTACGCGGCCGTGCGCGCGAGGGTCAACGACCTGCTCGACTGCATCCCGCTGCTGGTGCGCAACCTGGAGCACTCCCAGCGGCAGCACACCGCCCTGGTGGAGGCGGTGATCGAGGGCGACGCCGATCAGGCGCGGGAGATCATGCGCGAGCACTGCGGGGGCACGGCGGCGCTGCTGCGGGGCTTCCTCGGCTGAGGGGGCGGCGGTTCGCGCGGTGTCCCGGCACGGTGTCCCGGCACGGTGTCCCGGCGCGGTGTCCCGGCGCGGTGTCCCGGCACAGTGAGGATTTACGGGCGATTAACGCACGGGTCTTGCCATCCCTCGGTCGGCCCGCAAAGGTATGGCCTCATTCCATTGAATGCGAGCCCACTCGATCCCGTGACCGCCGCCGCACCGTCGGGAGACTGCCCATGCCCCAGGAACCCACCACCACACCCGCCGCCCCGGAGGGCGACGACTATCTGGAACGCAGAGCGCTGCGCCGAGGCAGCGCCGGCTGGGTGCTGCTGACCGGCCTCGGCGTCGCCTACGTCGTCTCCGGCGACTACTCGGGCTGGAACTTCGGTCTGGCCGAAGGCGGCTTCGGGGGCCTGGCGATCGCCATGGTCCTCATGGGCGCCATGTACGCGTGCATGGTCTTCGCCCTCGCCGAGCTCTCCTCGATCCTGCCCACCGCGGGCGGCGGCTACGGCTTCGCCCGGCGGGCGCTCGGCCCGTGGGGTGGCTTCCTGACCGGCACGGCGATCCTCATCGAGTACGTCCTCGCGCCCGCCGCGATCGTCATCTTCATCGGCGACTACGTCGAGTCGCTGGGCCTGTTCGGGCTGGAGTCCGGCTGGCCGATGTACCTGGTCTGCTTCGCGATCTTCCTCGGCATCCACCTGTGGGGCGTCGGCGAGGCGCTGCGCTTCAGCTTCGTCGTCACGGGTATCGCGGTGGTCGCCCTGGTCGTGTTCGCGCTGGCGGCACTGCCCGACTTCTCCTTCGCATCGCTGGACGACATCCCGGTCGACTCCTCGGCCGCGGGGTCGAGCTCCTGGCTGCCGTTCGGCCTGCTCGGCATCTGGGCGGCGTTCCCCTTCGGCATGTGGTTCTTCCTCGGCGTCGAGGGCGTGCCGCTGGCCGCGGAGGAGACCAAGGAGCCGGCCCGTACGCTGCCGAAGGCGATCCGCTGGTCGATGGGCATCCTGGTGGTGCTGGCGGTGGTCACGTTCTTCGCGGCGGCCGGGGCACGCGGTTCCGCCGCGATCCAGGAGGCGGGCAACCCGCTGGTCGAGGCGCTCCAGCCGAACGGCGAGGCCACGACGCTGAGCCGGATCGTGAACTACGCGGGCCTGGCCGGCCTGGTGGCGTCGTTCTTCTCCCTGATCTACGCGGGCTCGCGCCAGCTGTTCGCCCTGTCCCGGGCGGGCTACCTGCCGCGCTTCCTGTCGCTGACCAGCCGCCGCAAGGCGCCGTACCTGGGGCTGCTGGTGCCCGGCACGATCGGCTTCCTGCTGGCCGCTGTCTCCGGCAACGGCGCGCGGATGCTGAACATCGCGGTCTTCGGGGCGACCATCTCCTACGCGCTGATGTCCCTGTCGCACATCGTGCTGCGGCGCCGCGAGCCGGAGCTGCCGCGGCCGTACCGGACGCCCGGCGGGGTCCTGACCTCCTCGGTCGCGCTGGTGCTGGCCTGTGCGGCGCTGGTGGCCACGTTCCTCGTGGACGTGACGGCGGCGCTGATCGCGCTCGTGGTCTACGCGGTGGCCGTCGGGTACTTCGGCCTGTACAGCCGCAAGCGGCTGGTGGCGAAGGCGCCGGAGGAGGAGTTCGCGGCACTGGCGGCGGCCGAGGCAGAGTTGGCACGGGACTAGGTGTTCGAGTGGTGAGGGAGTTGTCGTGGCCAGGCCGTTGATCGGGGTCAGCACCTATCTGGAGTCCGGGGCGCGCTGGGGCGTGTGGGAGCTGGAGGCCGCGCTGCTGCCGGTCGGCTACCCCCGGCTGGTGCAGCGGGCGGGCGGCCTGGCCGCGATGCTGCCCCCGGACGACCCGGAGCGGGCCACCGAGGCCGTGGCGCGGCTGGACGGGCTGGTCATCGCGGGCGGGCCGGACGTGGAGCCGGTCCGCTATGGGGCGGAGCGCGAGGAGCGGACGGGGCCGCCGGCGCCGGACCGGGACGCCTGGGAGCTGGCGCTCATCGACGCGGCGCTGGCGGCGGGCGTGCCGTTGCTGGGGATCTGCCGGGGCATGCAGCTGCTGAACGTCGCCCTCGGAGGCACGCTCGTGCAGCACATCGACGGACACGCGGAGGTCGTGGGCGTCTTCGGGGGGCATGCGGTGAAGCCGGTGCCGGGGAGTCTGTACGGCGGGATCGTGCCGGAGGAGACGTTCGTCCCGACGTACCACCACCAGGCCGTCGACCGCCTGGGCGAGGGCCTGGTCCCCTCGGCGTACGCGGCGGACGGCACGGTGGAGGCAGTGGAACTGCCCTTGGCCGACTGGGTGTTGGGCGTGCAGTGGCATCCGGAGATGGGCGAGGACATACGGGTGATGAGGGCGCTGGTGGAGGCGGCAGCAGGGCGCTGACCGCCGGGGGCCTCCGGCTGCGTGCCCCGCGAGCCGGCTTCCCGGCCGACTGATTCGGGTGGCGGGGAGGCACAGGCCGGGGGCCCAGGGGGCGGAGCCCCCTGGACACGGCGTGCGCCGCTATCCCCGCGTCAGCGACAGCAGGTCCCGCGCCGGCCCCGTGGGGCGATGCCCCGTCGGCCACACCGCCCTCAGGTCCCGCGCCAGGGCGACCCCGTCCACCGGCACGGACACCAGCCGCCGCATCGCCAGTTCCTCCCCCACCGCCAGTTCGCTCAGCACCGCAGGCCCCGCCCCGCTCACCGCCGCCGCCTTCACCGCCGTCGTGGACGACAGCTCGATCAGCGGGCGGGCCAGCCCGCCGAGCGCCGCGTCCAGCACCTGCCGCGTCCCGGAACCCTTCTCGCGGAGGATCAACGGCGTCGACGCCAGTTCCCGCGCGGCCAGTGACCGCCGCCGCCGGGCCCAGGCGTGCCCCGGCGCGGTCACCACTATCAGCCGGTCGTGGGCGATGACCGCCGAGTCGAGACCGGCCGGCACCGACAGCCCCTCCACGAACCCCAGATCCGCCTCGTCCGACAGCAGCCGCTCGGCCACCACCGTCGAGTTGCCCGCGTGCAGCGACACCGCCGTGTCGGGCCGCTGCGCCCGCAGCGCGAGCAGCCAGCCCGGCAGCAGGTACTCGGCGATGGTCATGCTCGCGGCCACCCGCAACCGGGAGTCGCGACGCACGCGCAGCGCCTGCGCGCCCACGTCGAACGCCTCCGCCGCCTCCACGATCCGCCGCGCCCAGTCCGTCACCAGCGCCCCGGCGTCCGTGAGCCGCGACCCGCGCGGCGAGCGGTCGACCAGCGCCACGCCGAGCTGCCGTTCCATCGACCGGATCCGGCTGCTGGCCGCGGGCTGGGTGATGCCGAGTTCCCGCGCCGCACCGCCGAGACTGCCGAGCCGCGCCACCGCCAGCAGCAGCTCCAGGGCGCCCAGATCCGGCACCCGGTGCGCCAGGGAGCCGGAAACGGTCGGCCCGGCCTGCTCATCCGCGTTGCTCATAAACCCAGCTTATGCCGCCATAGAGGCATAGTCCCTGGTGGTGCCCCTGCCCCGGTCTCACCGTGGAGTCATGGTCACCGCAGCCCAGCCCTTCGCGCGCCCGCTCTCCGTCCGTCACCTCGGACCCAACTGGTACGCCACCGTGATGGGCACCGCCGTCGTCGCCACCGCCGGAGCTTCCCTCCCGCCGCACGTCCCGGGGCTGCGCGGCGCGCTCGTGGGGGTGTGGGCCCTCTCGCTCGTCCTGCTCCTGGTCCTGCTCGCGGGCCGGGCCGTGCACTGGAGCAGGCACCGGGACCAGGCCCGCGCCCACCTCCTCGACCCGGCGACGGCACCCTTCTACGGCTGCCTCGCCATGGCCCTGCTGTCCGTGGGCGGCGGTGCCCTCACCGTCGGCCGGGACCTGACCGGCCTGCGGGCGGCCGTGGCGCTCGGCGCCGTGCTGTTCACCGCCGGAACGGTGACCGGTCTGGCCGCGGCCGTCGGCGTGCCGTATCTGATGGCCGTACGGCATCGCCTGGAACCCGGGCAGGCAACGCCCGTGTGGCTGCTGCCGCTCGTCGCGCCCATGGTGTCCGCCGCCGTCGGGCCGCTGCTGGTGCCGCATCTGCCGCCCGGTCAGGCCCGGGAGACGCTGCTGGTCGTCTGCTTCGCGCTGTTCGGGCTGAGTCTGCTCGCGACCCTGGTCATGCTGCCGCTGGTCTTCGCCCGGTCGCTCACCGGAGGGCCGCTGCCCCTCGCCCTCACCCCGACGCTGTTCCTGGTGCTGGGTCCGCTCGGGCAGTCCACGACGGCCGTGGGCGCCTTCGCGGACGTCGCGCCCGGGGTCGTACCGGAGCCGTACAGCGACGGTTTCGGAGCCCTCGCCGTGCTGTACGGCGTGCCCGTGATGGGGTTCGCGCTGCTGTGGTCCTGCCTGGCCGCCGCCCATGTGGTGCGCGCCCGGCGGCACGGGATGCGGTTCTCGATGACCTGGTGGTCGTTCACCTTCCCGGTCGGCACCTGTGTCATGGGCGCCGAGGCGCTGGCCCGGCACACCGGGCTCATGGCCTACGCGGGTCCGGCGGTCGTGCTGTACGCGGTGCTGGTCGCGGCGTGGGGCACCGCCGTCGTGGGCACCGCGCGCGGGCTGCTCAGGGGCGAGCTGCTCGCAGGGCCCGGCCCAGGACCCGCGGCGCCTCGGCCAGTGACGGCCCGTACCACGTCAGGTGCCGTCCGCTGACGGGCGCGCAGTGCAGGCCCGGGAAGGCCTCGGGGCCGTCGTCGGCCGTGAAGCGGTACGGCTCGTCCGGCAGCACCACCACGTCCGGGGCGCAGGCGCGCAGTTCCTCCAGGGGGACGCGCGGGTAGCGGTCGGGGTGCGTCGCGTAGACGTGGTCGATGCCGAGGCGGGCGAGGACGTCGCCGGCGAAGGTGTCGCGGCCCAGGACCATCCACGGCCGGCGCCAGACCGGTACGACCGCCGTGAGCCGCGTCCCGGGCTCCGGCAGGGACGACCAGGTCTGCTCCGCCTCGTCCAGCCAGCGCGGCCGGGCCGGCACCCCGCAGGCGTCCAGCACCCGGGCCAGTTCCCGGAAGGCCTGCGGCACGTCGCGGATCTCCGTCACCAGGACCTCGACGCCCGCCGCGCGCAGGGCGGCGAGGTCGGGGGCGCGGTTCTCCTCCTCGTTGGCGATCACCAGGTCGGGCGCGAGGGACAGGATCCGGTCGGTCTTCGGGTTCTTGGTACCGCCGACGCGTACGACGTCCAGGCCGGGGGGATGCGTACACCAGTCGGTGGCGCCGGCCAGGGTTTCGGGCGCGGACCGGGCCACGGCCTCGGTCAGCGAGGGGACCAGCGAGACCACCCTCACCGGCGCGGCCGGTCCCGGACCGCCTCGATGTGCTCCGCCACGGCGACGACGATCACGCGGGTGTCCGACTCGGCCGCCCGCCAGCGATGCCGTACGCCGCCGGTCAGGTACAGCGTGTCGCCGCGGCCGAGGCGGTAGGCGCGGCCCTCCGCCTCGATCTCCACCGCGCCGTCGGCGACGTACATCAACTGGTCGTTCCGGTACTGGAATTCACGGCCCGCGTCGTGGTCGCCGATGAACTCCGAGGCGTGCATCTGATGGTGGCCGCGGACCAGGGAGCGGGACCGGGGCTGGGACAGCGGCTCACTGCCGTCGCCGCGGACGACGTCCACGCTGCACGCCGGGTCGGCCGCGGCGAGGAGCTCCACAGCCGTGGTGCGCAGGGCGTCGGCGAGCTTCTCCAGGGAACTGGTGCTGGGCCGCGCCCGGTCGTTCTCGATCTGGCTCAGGAAGGGGACCGACAGGCCGCTGCGCGCGGACACGACGGCGAGGGTGAGCTCCAGCGCGCGGCGCCGTCGGCGCACGGCCGCGCCCACCCGGAGGTGTTGCTCTTTGTGGTCGCCCATCGCTCCGGCTCCCTCCTTCGCCCGTCGGTCCGCTCCCCGTGCGGCGGTGACCCGGCGCACTGCTCCTGTTGAGTTGTCTGCACCCTACGCATGTTCGGCAAACGTTTCAGGCGCCCGTCACATCGCCGTCATACGGGACGGTGCGCGACCTCACACTTCACGCCAGGCGATCCACCGCCGAAGGGGGCGGGGCGGGCCTGCCGGCTGCCGGAGGACCAGGCGGGGAGAGGGGGCTCTGGGGGTGGCGTAGCGTTCTGTGGTTGTCCGGATCCCGTTCGTGGGATCGGGGGGCGGGGCGGGACGCGGCGTGTCGCGCGTCCCACCCCGGAACCCTACTGCGGAGTCATGCGCCGCACCATGTCCGGGTGCTGCTCGAGCCACTCGGCCACGGCCTCTTCCTCATGGCCCTGGCCGCGGTCCTTGATCTCGCTCTCCAGGCTGCCGAGCTCGTCCTCGCTCATCCTGAAGTTCTTGATCCACTTCGTGAGCTGCGGGTACTGCTCGGGGAACTCCGCGTTGGAGATGGTGCGGATCGTGTTGCCCTCGCCGAAGGCCTTCTTCGGGTCCTTCAGCTTGGTCAGCTCGTAGTCGCTGTACGCCCAGTGCGGCGACCAGAGGGTGACGGCGATGGGCTCCTTCTTGGCGTAGGCGCGCTTCAGCTCGGCCAGCATCGCGGGCGTGGAGCCGTCGACGACCTCGTACTCCTCGTCCAGGCCGTAGGCGGGCAGGACCTTGTTCTTCGCGAGGTCCATCTCGCCGGTGCCCGGCTCGATGCCGATGATCTTCCCCTTGAAGGTGGAGGACTTGCCCTTGAGGTCCGCCAGGGAGTCGACGCCCTTGACGTAGGACGGCACGGCGATCTCCAGGGAGGTCGGCTCGTACCAGGTGCCGAGGTCCCTGAGGCGGTCCTTGTTCTTGTCCCAGTAGTTCTTCTGGGCGTAGGGCAGCCAGGCGTCGAAGTTGAGGTCGAGGTCGCCCGAGGCCAGACCGGTGTAGACCGGGCCGACGTCCATCTGTCTGAGGTTCAGCTTGTAGCCGCGCCTCTCCAGGACGTTCTTCCACAGGTAGGTGACGGCGATGTCCTCGTCCCAGGGGAACCAGGCCACGTCCAGGGGCCGCTTCGCCTCGGCGGGTGTGCCGCCCCCGGAGTTCTTCACCGGGGCCATCTGGTCGGCGAAGCCGGGGTTCTGCCTGAGCCAGGCGCGCACGGCGTCCTGCTGCTTGCCCTTGCCCGCCTTGTTGATCTCGGCTTCGAGGCTGGTGAGCTGCTTCTCGCTCATCCGGAACTTCTTCAGCCACCCGGCGACCGTCGGGTCGTCGTCCGCGAAGCCCTTGCGGGCCAGGGTGTGCACGCCGTCGCCCTCGCCCCAGGCGCCCTTGGGGTCCTTGAGCTTCTTGAGGTCGTAGTCGTTGTACGCCCAGTGCGGCGACCAGAGCGTGACGACGATCGGCTTCTTCTGGGCGTAGGCGCGCTTCAGCTCGGCCAGCATGGCGGGCGTGGAGCTGTCGACGACCTCGTACTCCTGGTCCAGGCCGTACTCCTTGAGGACCTTGCTCTTGAGCAGGGCCATCTCGCCGGCACTGGACTCGATGCCGGTGATCCTGCCGCCGAACTCGGAGGCCTTGCCCTTGAGGTCCGCCAGGGAGTCGATGCCCTTCATGTAGGAGGGCACGGAGAGCTCCAGGGACGTCTTGTCGTACCAGGCGCCGAGGTCGTCGAGCTGCTTGCCGTACTTCTTCCAGTACTGGGCGTGGGTCGTCGGCAGCCAGGCGTCCGTCTGGAAGTCGACGTCGCCCTGGGCGAGGGAGGTGTACAGCGGGCCCGCGTCGAACTGCTTGGCCTCGACCTCGTAGCCGCGCTGCTCCAGGACCTCCTTCCAGAGGAAGGTGGAGGCGACGCCCTCGTCCCAGGGGATGTAGCCGATGCTGATCTTCCTGCCCTGGCCGACGTTCTTGCCGTCCGCGGCGGCCTCGGTGCCGGTGCCGCCGCCGAGGACGCCCATGCCGCCCGCTGTGAGCGCAAGGACGACGACGCCGATCACGGCGACGACCGGGCGCGGCCGGTAGGACCAGATCCTCAGCCCCTGGGCGGCGCGCAGCTTGGCTGCGGCGCGGCGGCCGAGCGGGGAGACCTGGGTGCCGAGGGCGCTGGTCATGCGGTCGAGGTAGATCGCGAGGATCACGATGGCCACACCGGCCTCGGAGCCGAGGCCCACGTTGAGCTGGCCGATGGCCTCGTTGACGTCGCCGCCGAGGCCGCCGGTGCCGACCATGCCGGCGATCGCGGCCATGGACAGGCCGAGCATGATGACCTGGTTGACGCCGGCCATGACGGTGGGCAGGGCGAGCGGGAGCTGGACGCGCAGCAGCGTGTTGCGGGGCGTGGTGCCGAACGCCTCGGCGGCCTCGACCAGTTCCTTGTCGACCTGCCGGATCCCCAGCTCGGTCATGCGCACGCCCGGGGCGAGCGCGAAGATCAGGGTGGCGACGATGCCGGCGGGGGCGCCGGTGCCGAAGAACAGGATCGCCGGGATGAGGTAGATCATCGCGGGCAGCGTCTGCATGAAGTCCAGCACGGGCCGGACCAGGCCGCTGACGCGGTCGGAGCGGGCCGCCCAGATGCCCACGGGCAGGGCGATCACCAGCGCGATGACGGTCGCCACGAGGACGAGCGCCAAGGTGATCATCGCGTTCTCCCACAGTTCGAGGGAGTCGATGAACGCGAATCCGGCGAACGTGAGGACACCGGCGAGGGTGCCGCGCAGCCAGAAGGCGATCACCGCGAAGATGCCGGCGAGGAGCAGGGGTTCGGGGGCCTGGAGGACGGCGTTGATGCCGTCGTAGAGGCCGAGGAAGACGGTCTTGCAGAAGTCGAAGAGCCACGCCATGTGGGTGGTGAGCCAGTCGACCGCGTCGTTGACCCAGCTGCCGAGTTCGATCCTAGGCACGGGCGGTCACCTTCTCTGTGCCCTTGTCCCGCGGGGAGTCGCAGGGCTGCGGGGTGGCGTCCCGCTCGTCGCCGAGGAAGCCGACCAGGCGCTGCCGGGGGACGACGCCGAGCTGCTTGTCGTCCTCGTCGACGACCGCGACCGGGTGGGAGAGCCGGGCGCTGATGGCGCACAGCTCCGTGAAGGGGGTGTCGGGCGTGGCGGTCTCGCAGTGGCAGCCGGGGGCGCCGGCGGTGACCGAGGTGTCCATGAGCTCGCCCGCGGTCAGGACGCGGGAGCGGTCGACGTCCTGGGTGAAGGAGGCGACGTAGTCGTTCTCCGGCCGCAGCAGGATGTCCTGGGCGGTGCCGTTCTGGACGATGCGGCCGTCGCGCATGACGGCGATGCGGTCGCCCAGGCGCATGGCCTCGTTCAGGTCGTGGGTGATGAACACGATCGTCTTCTTCAGCTTCTGCTGGAGTTCCAGCAGCTGGTCCTGCATGTCGCGGCGGATCAGCGGGTCCAGGGCGCTGAAGGACTCGTCCATGAGCAGCAGGTCGGCGTCGGTGGCGAGCGCGCGGGCGAGTCCGACGCGCTGCTGCATGCCGCCGGACAGCTCGTCGGGCCAGGACTTCTCCCAGCCGGCCAGGCCGCACAGGGCGAGCGCCTCGTCGGCGCGGCGTGCGCGCTCGGCGCGGGGCACGCCCTGCACTTCCAGGCCGTAGGCGGCGTTCTCGCGCACGCTGCGGTGCGGGAAGAGCGCGAAGTGCTGGAAGACCATGCTGATCTTCCTGGAGCGGACCTCGCGCAGTTCACGGGCGCCGAGCGTGGTCAGGTCCTGGCCGTCGAAGCGCACGTGTCCTGCGGTGGGTTCGAGCAGGCCGTTCAGCATGCGCAGCAGGGTGGACTTGCCGGAGCCGGAGAGGCCCATGACGACGAAGATCTGGCCGGGCTCCACGGTGAAGGACGCGTCGATCACGGCGGCGGTCGCGCCCTCGGCACGCAGTTCGTCCCGGCCGGCTCCGCCGCGGAGCCGCTCGACCGCCCGCTCCGGTCTCCTGCCGAACACCTTGTACAGGCTCTCTGCCTCAAGCCTCGCTGACACGTGTTCCTCTATTTCGTTGGCAACAGAACAGAGCGAGGACAGGGCGCAAACAGTTGAAATGCGCAACCAGCCTCGCTCCGGGGCGGCGCCTCCCCGAGATCGCACACCCCAAACGCATAAGTGGGGCGCGTCACATTCGAGGCGGCTGACTGTCGGTGGCGTACGGCATGATGCGTGGCGTGACCGGACGACTGATGCTGCTCGACACCGCCTCCCTGTACTTCCGCGCCTACTTCGGCGTCCCGGACTCGGTCAGAGCCCCGGACGGCACGCCGGTGAACGCCGTGCGCGGACTGCTCGACTTCATCGAGCGCCTGGTCCGGGACCACCGGCCCGACCAGCTCGTGGCCTGCATGGACGCCGACTGGCGGCCGCAGTGGCGGGTGGAGCTGATCCCGTCGTACAAGGCTCATCGCGTCGCCGAGGAGCACGCGGTGGGCCCGGACGAGGAGGAGGTGCCCGACACCCTGTCGCCGCAGGTGCCGGTCATCGAGGCGGTGCTGGACGCGGTGGGCATCGCGCGCGTGGGCGTCGCCGGGTACGAGGCGGACGATGTGATCGGCACGTTCACCGCGCTGGCGAAGGGCCCGGTCGACATCGTCACGGGCGACCGCGACCTCTACCAGCTGGTGGACGACGCGCGCGGGGTGCGCGTGCTGTACCCGCTGAAGGGTGTGGGCACCCTGCAACACACCGATGAGGCGGTGCTGCGTGAGAAGTATGGGGTCGGCGGCAGCGGGTACGCGGACCTGGCCCTGCTGCGCGGCGACCCCAGCGACGGCCTGCCGGGCGTGCCCGGTGTCGGCGAGAAGACGGCAGCCAGGCTGCTGGCCGAGTTCGGTGACCTGGCCGGGATCCTGGCGGCGGTCGAGGACCGGCGGTCCAAGCTGACGCCGACGCAGCGCAGGCGGCTGGACGAGGCGCGTCCCTATCTCGCGGTCGCGCCGAAGGTGGTCCGGGTCGCGGACGACGTGCCCCTGCCGGACGTCTCCACGGCGCTGCCGCGGACGCCGCGCGACCCGGCGGCACTGGAGGCGCTGGCGGCCCGCTGGGGGCTCGGCGGGTCACTGGAGCGCCTGCTGACGACTCTCGCGACCTGAAACCTTTACTGAGGAAACGACGTGAGCTTGCCGCACGAGAGGTGTGATCGGGGGACGAGGTGCTAACTTAGGTAACCCTAACTATGCGAACAGGGAGGTCCTCATGGCTGAGCGACCGGGACGACAGCCGCGCCGGGCGCACTCCGCTCAGGTCGTCCGCACCGAACGCCTCACGCCGCACATGCAGCGTGTGGTGCTCGGCGGCGAGGGCCTCGCCGACTTCGCGGCGGAGACGTGCACCGACCACTACGTGAAGCTGCTGTTCCCGCCCGCGGGCGTCACCTATGCGGAGCCCTTCGACCCGCAGCGCATCCGGGAGGAGCTGCCGCGCGAGCAGTGGCCGGTGACCCGGACCTACACGGTTCGCCAGTGGGACGCCGAGCACCGCGAGCTGACGCTGGACTTCGTCATCCACGGCGACGAGGGCCTGGCCGGCCCCTGGGCCGCACGCGTCCGGCCGGGCGAGACCGTGCACTTCATGGGCCCCGGCGGGGCCTACGCGCCCGACCCGGACGCCGACTGGCATCTGCTCGCCGGTGACGAGAGCGCGCTGCCCGCGATCGCCTGCGCCCTGGAGGCGCTGCCGCGCGGGGCCAGAGCCTATGCCTTCGTGGAGATCTCCGGCCCCGAGGAGGAGCAGAAGATCGACTCGGACGTGGAGGTCGTCTGGCTGCACCGCGGCGCCCG
Organism: Streptomyces sp. SID5643; assembly: GCF_009872555.1. NCBI lineage: Bacteria > Bacillati > Actinomycetota > Actinomycetes > Kitasatosporales > Streptomycetaceae > Streptomyces > Streptomyces sp. SID5643. Next base: position 30,790 of record NZ_WWIC01000355.1, on the reverse strand, counting down.
CCCGCTCGGTGAGGCGCTGGTCGAGACCGTACGGAACCTGGAGTTCCCCGAGGGCCGCGTGCACGCCTTCGTCCACGGCGAGGCGCACTTCGTCAAGCAGCTGCGCCATCTGCTCCGCGTCGAGCGCCACGTCCCACGCGAGTCCCTCTCGATCTCCGGCTACTGGCGCCGCGGTCACAACGAGGACGGCTGGCAGGAGTCCAAGCGCGAGTGGAACGCCCGGATCGAGGCGGAGCAGGAGAGCGTGTCCGCGGCCTGAGACCTTCTCCTGACGGGCTCACGGGCTCACGGGCTCACGGGCTCACGGGGGAAGGGTGCGCCCTCCGTCGGCGGGGAGGGTGGGTCGAGGGCGCTTGCCCGTGTCCCCGCTGTCAGGACCGGGCTGATGAGGAACGGCATTCCCGCACCCTGACAAGGTCGGGCCCGGCTCTCCCACCGGTTTTCCGCCCCGGCTCACCGGCCTCGTACGCTGGGCCGCGATGAGACGCAAGAGCCACACCCCGCCCTCTCCCCTGCCGCAGCGCCACGGCGTGGACCCGGTGCGGGTACGGCTGCCCGCTTCGGGGGCCTGGGGGACGGTGCGCGAGCACCTGGTGGAGCGGCTCTCCGGCGCGGGTGCCGGGGTCGTCGACGGCATGTTCGACGCGGGCCGGATCGTCGGCGCGGACGGGCGACCCGTCGCCGCGGACGCCCCCTACGTGCCCGGACTGTTCGTGTGGTTCCACCGGGACCTGCCCGACGAGGTGCCGGTGCCCTTCCCGCTGAAGGTGGTGCACCGGGACGAGCACATCGTCGTCGCCGACAAGCCGCACTTCCTCGCCACCACCCCGCGCGGCAGCCATGTCGCCGAGACCGCGCTGGCCCGGCTCCGCCGCGAGCTGGACCTCCCGGGGCTCACCGCGGCGCACCGCCTGGACCGGCTCACCGCGGGGCTCGTGCTGTTCACCGTCCGCCCCGAGGAGCGCGGCGCCTACCAGACCCTGTTCCGTGACCGCCGGATCTGCAAGGAGTACGAGGCCGTCGCCCCCTACGACCCCGCACTCCCCCTGCCCCGGACCGTGCGCAGCCGGATCGTGAAGGAGCGGGGGGTGCTCACCGCCAGGGAGGTCCCGGGCGAGCCCAACGCCGTGAGCCGTGTCGAGCTCGTCGAACACCGCGACCGGCCCGAGGGGCCCGGCGGACTCGCCCGGTACCGGCTCGCGCCCGCCACCGGCCAGACGCACCAGCTGCGCGTCCACATGGCCGCGCTCGGCCTGCCGATCCTCGGCGACCCGCTCTACCCGGTGGTGACCGCCCCCGTGCCGGCCGGTGACTTCCGCCGGCCGCTCCAACTGCTGGCGCGATCACTGGAGTTCACCGACCCGGTCACGGGCGAGGAGCACCGGTTCCGCAGCGGCCGGGTGCTCGCGGCCTGGGCCTGCCACTCCCAGTGGGCCGCCGGGACGTACGACGGCCCGTCAGACGGTCAGTAGCCGCGCCACCAGCTCAGGAAGCGCTGCCAGACGCCCTTGCGCCGGAGCGGTTCCGCAACGGCGGGCTGCGGCGGCCCCGACACCGGCTGGGGTTGGACCGGGACCGGCTGCGGCTGCGGCTGCGCGACGGCCGGCTGAGGCTGAGCAGCGGCCGGTGCCGCCTGCGGCTGCGGCTGCGGCTGCGGCTGCGGCTGCGCGATGCCGATCTGCCAGTCCGAGCGCTGCGCGGCGACCGGCTTGTGGTTCGGCACCTCCTGCACGTCCTGCGGCGGCTTGGGCGCGAACTGCACCGGCAGTTCCACCAGGTGCCGAGAGGCGATGGACGCCGTCCAGCGCAACTCCTCCTCGTCGCAGTCGAGTTCGACATCGGGCAGCCGCATCAGCAGCGCGTCGACGCCGACGTCGGCGATGGAACGGCCGATGTCCTGCCCGGGGCACTCGTGCGGTCCGCCGCCGAAGGCCAGGTGGGAGCGGTTGCCCTGCATGCTGGCCTTCAGGTCCGGCCGCACCCGTGGGTCGACGTTGGCCGGCAGCGGCGCGAAGAGCAGCCCGTCACCCCGGCGGATGCGCTGCCCGCCCAGCTCGGTCTCCTGCTTGGCGAAGTAGGCGAAGACCGTGCTGAACGGCGGCTCGTTCCACAGGGACTGCTCCACCGCCTCCGGCACCGTCATCTGGCCGCCGTTGAGCTGGGCGCGGAAGCGCGGGTCGATCAGCACGGTGAGCAGCACGTTGGAGAGCAGGTTGGTGGTGGCCTCGTAGGCGGCGAAGAGCACCAGCCGCAGGTGCTCCCTGACCTCGTCGTCGGTGAGCCGGGCCGGGTGGGTGATCAGGTAGCTGGCGAGGTCCTCCTCCGGCCGGGCGCGGCGGGTGGCGGTGAGCCGGCTCAGGGCGTCCATGACGTAGGAGTGGCTGGCGATCGCCGTCTCGGTGCCCTTGAGGGCGTCGCGGGCGGCCTCGACGAGCCGGTCGCTGTACTCCTCGGGCATGCCGAGGATCTCGCACATGACCGCCATCGGCAGGTGCTCGGTGAACTGGCTGACGAGGTCCGCCTCGCCCGCCTCGCAGAACCGGTTGACGATCGCCTGCGTGCTCCGGTTGATGTAGCGGCGCAGGCTGCGGAAGTCGATGGTGGAGATGGCGCCCATGACCGCGCCGCGCAGCCGCTTGTGCTCGTCGCCCTCGGCGTGCGAGGCGATGGGCTGCCAGGCGATGTGCGGCATCAGCGGGTGGTCGGGCTTGACGAGGCCCTCCCTGAGCGGGTTCCAGATACGGCTGTCCCGGCAGAACTGGGAGGGCGAGCGCACCATGTGCAGGTTCTCGGCGTGGCCGAGGACGATCCACATCGGCACGTCGTCGTGGAGCAGCACGGGCGCCACGGGACCGTGCTGGTCCCGCAGTTGCTCGTACAGCGCTCCCAGGTCCTCCGCCTCGTGCAGCCGGTGCAGCCCCCCGGGCCCGAGGCCGTGCGCGGGGCAGCCGGGGGGCGGGCCGGGCCGGAGTTCGTCCGTACCGGTCGGGGCGTGGGATTCAGGCGTCACAGTGATCGCTCCGAAACTGAGGTGGTTCCAGGTCTGGGGGAAGATGGGGGCCGGGTGATGCGGGTCAGGTGAGCGAGCCCGTCATGGCGAGCGAGTGCAGGAAGCGCATGAGGGTCATCAGGACGTCGCGGCTGGAGGCCCGCCGCCGCGCGTCGCACTCGATGATCGGGATGTCCGGTGTGAGGTCGAGGGCCGTGCGCAGCTCCTCCACGTCGTAACGAGGGGCGTCGGGGAAGGAGTTGATGGCGACCACGAACGGCACGCCGCGCTCCTCCAGCCGCCCCATGACGTCGAAGCTGACCTCCAGCCGCCGGGTGTCGACCAGTACCACCGCGCCCAGCGCGCCCTCGAACAGGCCGTTCCACAGGAACCAGAAGCGCTGCTGGCCGGGCGTGCCGAAGAGGTACAGCACCAGCTGGTCGGTGATGCTGATCCGGCCGAAGTCCATGGCCACGGTGGTGGCCGTCTTGGACGCGGAGCCGAAGTTGTCGTCGACACCGATACCGGCCTGCGTCATGGTCTCCTCGGTGGTCAGCGGTGTGATCTCGCTGACCGACCCGACCATGGTCGTCTTGCCGACGCCGAAGCCGCCCACGATCACGATCTTGGCCGCGGCCTGCGCCGTATGGGGCAGCTGGTCCTCGGTCCGGGGGCCCGGGATGGTGTCAGAGCCGTTGAAGTCCATTCATCACCGCTTCGAGGAGGGAACGGTCGGAGCGCGCCTTGCGGACGATCGGGGCGCGCGCCTGTACCAGTTCCGCCGTCAGCAACTCGGTGAGCAGCACGCCCATCGCGCTGAACGGCAGGTGGAGGTAGGCCGACAGCTCGGCCACGGACAGGGGGGCGGCGCAGAGTCGGAGCAGCGCCGCCTGCTCGGGAGAGGCTGACGGCGGCGGGTCCGTGGCACGCGCCACGATTAACGTCACCAGGTCGAGCTCGGCCCGTTCACCGTCCGGGCCGGCCACCACGTACATCCGCTCCGGATTGCCGGGCTTGCCGTCGCCGTCCTGGGGCGTGGGCGATTCCGGGACGGTGTCGCGCCTCTGGCGTTGCGGAGGCGTCATACGATCTGCCCGTTCCGCCGGGGCGGACTGGTGAGGTGGCCGCCGATCCGGACGACCAGGTCGCGCATCATCGCGCTCATCCGGCCGGGTTCGCACCGCACGTCGGACAGGACGGCGAGGAAGGCGTTGGCGCCCGCGTTCATCAGGTAGAAGTAGCCGCGGTCGATCTCGATCATGACGAGCTTCATCTCGCCGTCGCCGACGGTGAGTTCCTGGCAGATGCTGCTCGCGAGGGACTGCAGGCCTGCGCAGGCCGCGGCGACCCGGTCGGCCGCGTCGGGTTCACCGCCGTAGCGGGCGATGCGCAGACCGTCGGCGGAGAGCACCACGATCATCTCGATGCCCGGCACGCCGTCGGCGAGCTGCTTGAGCATCCAGTCGAAGTTGCCTCGCTGCTGGATCACTTGAGGTCCCCCTCGTCGTCGGCCTCAGTGGGAGCCGGGTCGTTGATCAGGTGCAGGTACTTGGTCGGGTTGCGAATGAAGTCGGTCGGGTGGGTGCCGGGCTCGATACCCTGCTTGAGCCCCTCCCAGAAGGCCTCCAGGCCCTTGCCGGGGGCGTCGGGCGCCGACATGTCGCGCAGGGGCTTGGTCTCGGGCTCCTGTGTCGCCGCCCAGGGGTTGTACTCGCCGCGCTCGGCGGCCTCCCGGTCGGCCTTCTCATTGGCCGCCTGCTGGGCGAGCCGCTCGGCGAGCGGGGTCTTCACCCGGCTGCGGCGCTGCGGCAGGCCGTTCGCCGTCCACTCGGTGACCTCGGGGACGTCGTCGTCCTCCAGGGAGACCGTGGCGGGGATCTTCGGGCTGGTGGGGCGGCGCCTCTTGGGGGCGCGCTTCGGGCCCTCGGGGATGCCGACGGTCATGGGGATGCCGGTGGCGCCGATGCCGTGGGCGAGTCCGACACCGGGCTCGTGGGTGATCATCTCGCTCGGCACGATGAGGATGGCCCGGACGCCGCCGTAAGCGGAGGCGCGCAGCGAGACCTGCATGTTGTACGCCGTGCACAGGCGGCCCACGACGGCGAGGCCGAGACGCGGGTGCTCGCCGATGTCCTGGAGGTCGACGCCCGCCTTGGCGGCCTCCAGCATGCCCTCGATCCGGGCGCGCGCCTCCTCGTTGAGGTTGACACCGCCGTCCTCGATCTCGATGCAGACGCCGGTCTGCACCTCGGTGGCGGTGACGTGCACCTTGGTCTGCGGCGGCGAGTAGCGCGTGGCGTTGTCGAGGAGTTCGGCGGCGGCGTGGATGACGGGCTCGACGTAGATGCCCTTGACGCTGACCTTGGCGATGGAGGCCAGCTGGATGCGCCGGTACTCCAGGATGCGGGACATGGCGCCGCGCAGGGTGCTGTAGAGGGACACCGGCTCGGGCCACTGCCGGCCGGGGCGGCCGCCGCCGAGGACGGAGACGGAGTCGGCCAGGCGGCCGATCAGAGCGTTGCCGTGGTCGATGCGCAGCAGGTCGTCGAACACCTCCGGGTTGCGCCCGTGGTCCTCCTCCATCTCCCGGAGTTCCTCGGCCTGCTGGTGGATGATCGCCTGGACGCGGCGGGCGACACTGACGAAGGAGCGCGCGGCGGCGTCGCGCATGGTCACTTCGCGGTCGACGATCTTGAGGACCGTCAGCAGCGTCTCGGCCTGCGGGGCCGGGAGGTTGCGGAACACGGGGCTGGCGAGACCGAGTTTGCGAATCACCTCCCTGGGCGATTCTCCGGTGCGCAGCAGATCGAGCGAAGCGGGCACGATCTCCCTGGAGAAGCGGACCAGTTCGTTCTCGTGGGCGGCGATCCGCTGTTCCAGATGCTCGGTGTGCCGGGCATGCTCCGCACGCTGGTTGCGCAGCGCACGGCCGCGACGCACCGCCTCCGCCGCCGTCGCGAGCACGAGTGCCGTGGCGATGCCGCCGCACCAGCCGACGGCGCCCCGGGCCGGCTCCGTCACCAGGGCGACGGCGGCTCCGGTCGCCGCGGCCATGACTATGGCAGGCAGCAACAGCACGCGCGCGTAGGGAAGTTCACGGCGACCGGGAGGGGATTGAACACTCACCATGTGGGCCTTCTGACAGGAGTCGACTGAGGTTCGGAAGGACGTGCAGGGGGGTATGTCATGAAGCTGTCGGGATCTTCCACACATTGGGGAACAAGCGCACGAATTCATCTCAAGCCGGTGCGCTGCGGGCGAGCTTAGTCCGACCGGATCATCGCCGTGTCATATTCAGCAACTGCCGGAAACCGGACGCGAAGGGATAGTACGCTCGGTCGTTTACACGCTGCGACATCGTTCGAATACTGCGCGTAGCTGCGAACGGGCATACGAAAATCCCCCACCGTTACGGGTGAGGGACTCTCGGAACGACGGCCTCAAGGGGCGCGGGGCTGTGTCCCGCGCGACAAGCTCACCCCACCGACGAGTACGCGACAACACCCCGCAGCAACAGGTCCACGGCCTTGCGGGCGTTCTTCACAACAGAGGACCCCTGCGGGGCCGCCGCCGCGATCTGCCCCAGCACGTCGATGACCTGCTTGCACCACCGCACGAAGTCGCCCGCCGGCATCTCCGCCTCCCGGAGCACCTCGTCGAGCCCCTTCCCGGAGGCCCACTCGTACGCGGCCCAGGCGAAGCCGAGGTCGGGCTCCCGCTGCCCGACCCCCTCGGTCTGGGTGATCCGGAACTCCTCTTCCAGCGCGTCCAGTCGCCCCCAGATCCGCACCATCTCGCCCAGCGCGGCCTTGGCCTTGCCGGACGGCACCTTCGGGGCCATCGCGTCGTCCGCGACCCGCGACTCGTACACCAACGCCGAGACGCACGCGGCCAGTTCGGCCGGGCCGAGCCCCTCCCAGACACCCTCGCGCAGACACTCGCTGGCGAGCAGGTCCAGCTCGCCGTAGAGCCGCGCGAGCCGCTTGCCGTGCTCGGTCACCTCGTCGGCGCGCAGATAGTCCAGCTCGGTCAGCAGCGCCACGATGCGGTCGAACGTCCGGGCGATCGTGTTCGTACGGCCCTCGATCCGCCGCTCCAGCTGCGAGGTGTCGCGCAGCAGCCGGTGGTACCGCTCGGCCCAACGGGCGTGGTCCTCACGGTCGTTGCAGCCGTGGCAGGGGTGCGCGCGCAGCGCCGTCCGCAGCCGGGCGATCTCACGGTCGTCGGCCGCCTGGGAGCGCTGCTTGCGATGCCGCTCGGCGGGGATGTGCCCGGCCTTGGTACGCAGCGCCGAGGCGAGATCCCGACGGGACTGCGGGGAGCGCGGGTTGAAGGACTTGGGGATCCGCATCCGCTCCAGCGGCTCGACCGGCACCGGGAAGTCCATGGACGCCAGTCGCTTCACCTGCCGCTCCGCGGTCAGCACCAGCGGGCGCGGCCCGTCGTGGTGATCGAAGCCGCGGTGCCCGTTGGAACGGCCCGCCGGCAGCCCCGGGTCCAGTACCAGCGCCAGGCCCGCGTACTTGCCGGTGGGCACGTGGATGACGTCACCGGGCTTCAGCTTCTCCAGCGCGACGGCGGCCTCCGCGCGCCGCTGGGCCACGCCCTGCCGGGCGATCTCGTTCTCCCGGTCCTTCAGCTCGCGGCGCAGCCGCGCGTACTCCTGGAAGTCGCCGAGGTGGCAGGTCATGGAGGCCTTGTAGCCCTCGAGTCCCTCCTCGTTGCGCTGCACCTGCCGGGAGATGCCGACGACCGACTTGTCCGCCTGGAACTGCGCGAACGACGTCTCCAGCAGCTCGCGCGAGCGGTGCCGCCCGAACTGCTCGACCAGGTTGACCGCCATGTTGTACGACGGCTTGAAGCTGGAACGCAGCGGGTACGTACGCGTGCCGGCCAGGCCGGCGAGGTGCTCGGGGCTCATGCCGCGCTGCCAGAGCACGACCGCGTGGCCCTCGACGTCGATGCCGCGCCGCCCGGCCCGGCCGGTCAGCTGGGTGAACTCGCCCGGGGTGATGTCCGCGTGCTGCTCGCCGTTCCACTTGACGAGCTTCTCCAGCACCACCGAGCGGGCGGGCATGTTGATGCCGAGGGCGAGGGTCTCGGTGGCGAACACGGCCTTGACCAGGCCCCGCACGAACAGCTCCTCGACGACCTCCTTGAAGGTCGGCAGCATGCCCGCGTGGTGGGCCGCGATGCCGCGCTCCAGGCCCTCCAGCCACTCGTAGTAGCCGAGGACGTGCAGGTCCTCCGTCGGGATGGACGCCGTGCGCTCCTCGACCAGGGCCCGGACGCGCTCGCGCGCCTCCTCGTCGTTGAGCCTCAGCCCCGCGTACAGGCACTGCTGGACGGCGGCCTCGCAGGCGGCGCGGCTGAAGATGAAGGTGATGGCGGGCAGCAGCCCCTCGGCGTCGAGCCGTTCGATGACCTCGGGCCGGCTCGGCGTCCAGATCCGGGAGCGCTGGCGGCGCTCGCGCTCACGGTCGGCCTCGCGCATGGACCGGCCGCGCCGGCGGTCCTGGTACGACGGCCGGCTCGCCTCCATCCGCGCCATGCGCGTCAGGTCGGGGTTGACCGCCTTCCTGTGGCCCTCGCCCTCCTCGAAGAGGTCGTACATCCGCCGCCCGGCCAGCACGTGCTGGAACAGCGGCACGGGCCGGTGCTCGGAGACGATCACCTCGGTGTCGCCGCGGACGGTGTCGAGCCAGTCGCCGAACTCCTCGGCGTTCGACACGGTCGCCGAGAGCGAGACGAGCGTGACCGACTCGGGGAGGTGGATGATCACCTCTTCCCAGACGGCACCGCGGAACCGGTCGGAGAGGTAGTGCACCTCGTCCATGACCACGTATCCGAGGCCCAGGAGCGTCTGGGAGCCGGCGTACAGCATGTTGCGCAGCACCTCGGTGGTCATCACGACCACCGGCGCTTCGGAGTTGACGCTGTTGTCGCCGGTCAGCAGGCCCACCTTGTCCGTGCCGTAGCGGCGGCACAGGTCGGCGTACTTCTGGTTCGACAGCGCCTTGATGGGTGTCGTGTAGAAGCACTTCTTGCCCTGCCTCAGGGCGAGGTGGACGGCGAACTCGCCGACGATCGTCTTGCCGGAGCCGGTGGGGGCGGCGACGAGCACGCCCTTCCCTTCCTCGAGCGCCTGGCAGGCCTCGATCTGGAAGGGGTCGAGACCGAAGTCGTACATCTCGCGGAAGCCCGCGAGCGCGGTGGCCTGCTCGGCTGCCCGCAGGCGGGCTGCCGCGTACCGCTCGGCCGGTGAGAGGTCCTCTGTCATCGTGCTTTCGAGCGTACCGGGCCGCACTGACAACAGGACGATCATTATCCGGATCCGTTCCTGTGAAACCTCGGATCCGCGCAGCTCAGGGGCCGGCGACCCGCACGCCCCCGCGGACGCAGCGCGCGCTCAGCGGCAGCGGGCCGAGCGGCTCGCCGTCGGCGTAGCCGGTGACGTCCTCGGCGGCGATCTCGACCCGTGCCGCCCGCAGCACGGTCACCTTCGGATGGTCCACGTGTGTGCCCCGGTACACCCTCGGGAACACCCGCAGCAGCGTCGTCCGGCTGCACTCCCCGACGACGGTGACGTCGAACAGCCCGTCGGTCAGATCGGCGCCGGGACAGATCCGCATGCCGCCGCCGTAGGAGGAGCCGTTGCCGACGGCCACCAGGGTCGCCTCGACCTCCCGGACCTCTCCGTCGTCGAGCCGTATCCGGTACGGGACGGGCCGGAATCCGGCGAGTTCGGCGACCGTCGCCAGGTCGTACCTGAGACGGCCGGTGGGCCATCGCATGCGGTTGCCGCGGTCGGTGACGCGGGAGTCGAAGCCGGAGGCCAGGACGGTGCCGAACCAGCGGTCGCCCACCTGCCCGAGGTCGATGTCGCGGATCCGGCCGCACTTGAGGGCGTCGGCGATCATGCGGCCCGCGGCGGCGGGCTGCCGCACGGGCAGGCCGAGAGCGCGGGCGAAGTCGTTGCCGGTGCCGACGGCGACGAGGCCGAGGGGGGTGCGGGTGCCCTCGACGGCCCGCAGCGCCAGGCCCGCCATGCCGTCACCGCCGACGACGATCAGCGCGCCCGTGCCGCCCTCGACGGCCGCCCGCGCGCGGACGAGGGCGTCCGCGGCGTCCTCTCCGAGAACCGTCCGGACCGAGAAGCCGGCCGCCCGCAACGCGGAAGCGGCCGGCTGCGCCGCGCGGGCACCCCGGCCGCGGCCCGCGGTGGGGTTGACGAAGAGGGTGATCTCGCTGGTCACGCGACCGACCCTACGATCTGCCTGCCGATCTTCAGGTCACGTCGTCATAACCGTTGACCCGGTCCGAGCGCTCCGAGCTCGCCTGCTCGGGCAGCGCGGCCCGGCTGGTGGTCACGGGCTCGATCTCGCCGATGTCGTCGGGGGTGAGATCCAGCTCGGAGGCCTCGTCGTCGGCGGGACCCAGGGCCTCGCGACGGCTGCGTCGGCGGTCGTTGAGCAGGGAGAAGGCGACGGCAGCGAAGTACAGGATCCAGATCGGCGCCGCGAGCGCCAGCATGGTCAGCGGGTCGGTGCTGGGCGTGGCGATGGCCGCGAACACCGTGATGCCCATGATCATGCCGCGCCACCAGCCGAGCATGCGCTTGCCGGTGAGCACGCCGGTGAGGTTGAGCATGACCAGCAGCAGCGGCAGCTCGAAGGAGAGGCCGAAGACGAGCACCATCCGCATGACCAGGTCGAGCAGGTCGTCCAGCGGAAGGAGGTTGGACGTGCCGCCCGGGGTGAACTCCAGGAGCACCTTCGCCGTGGTGGGGAGCACCGTGTAGGCGAAGTAGGCACCGACGATGAACAGCGGGGCGCCCGTGGCGACGAAGGCGTAGGCGTACTTCCGCTCGTGCCGGTGCAGTCCCGGCGCGACGAACGCCCACAGCTGGTAGAGCCAGGCCGGCGAGGCCAGCACGACACCGGCCATCAGCGACACCTTCAGCGCCAGCGTGAAGGGGGTGAGCAGGCCGTTGATGGTGATCTGCGCACAGGGCTTCGTGCCGGCCTGCGACTTGGCCAGCTCGGCGAAGGTCTTGTCACAGCCGACCGAGTCGAGGATCGGCTTGGTGATCAAGTTGATGATGTCGTTGTAGAAGAAGGCGGCGACGACCGTGACGGCGACGATCGCCAGCATCGCCTTGGCGAGCCGGTTGCGGAGCTCGCGAAGGTGCTCCGCGAGGGGCATCCGCCCCTCGGGATCCTTCTCCTGCTTGCGGGCAGACTTCAGCAACCCACGTTCCCATCTCGTGCGGCGGGCCGGAGGTCACCGGCCCTGCGTCAGCGCTTGGTCGTGTCCGTGGGCTCGTTGACCGGACGCGAGCTGGTCACGTCACCGGGCGCTGCCTGGATGGTGCGCTGCGAGGGCTCGTCGTTGTTGGGCGGGCCGGCCGGGGTCGTGGAGGACTTGTTCTCGTCCTTCATCGCCTTGGCCTCGCTCTTGAGGATGCGGGCGGACTTGCCGAGCGACCGAGCCATGTCCGGAAGCTTCTTCGCGCCGAACAGCAGGATGATGACGACGAGGATGAGAATGATCTCGGGGGCTCCGAGCCTTCCGAACATAAGTCTTTACCTTCTCACCGAGGCGGCTGTGGTGGGGTGCTGTCCGACCGGTCGGACACATGTCCGAACGATCGTGATGGCAGCGATCGTAACGCTCGGGGGTGAACGTGAGGCAATCCCTCTGCATCCCCCGTGCGTACTCCCGTCCGCGACCAGTGCCTCGTTAACCGGGCCGCGACCAGCAGAGTACCTGTCCGAACCGCCGGGGTGACAGGGCGAAGTGTCCCAAAAGCAACTCATGACTGCCGCCCTCGGGACTCACAGAGCGTCCACCGACCGGGCCGCACTCCCCGCCGCCCGCTCCAGGTCCTCGGCGGCCCGGTTGATACGGCGCGCCGAGTCCGTGACCTGCCTGCCCAGGCGCTGTGCCTCCACGAACACCCGCACGGCGAGCACCCCGAGCACGACAAGACCCACGAATCCCACGGCAACCGCGAACATCGGCCAGAACATGACGCCGAGCCTAGACCGTCCCGGGCGCGCGGGCGGCCGGCCCCTGGACGGTGGTGCAGCCGGAGGATCCGCTAGACGGTGGAGTGCAGCCGGAGGGTCCGCACCCCGCCGCCGGTGAGCAGCTCCACGATCCGCTCCCCCGCCGGCTTGCGGACCGACGCGCCGCACTCCGGGCAGGTGAAGGAGTAGAAGGTGGTGCGGCTCGTGGCGCCGATGGCCAGGCGCAGGGCGCCCGCGGCGAGCTCGAAGCACCCTCGGCAGTCGGGGCAGCCCGCCTTGAAGACGACCGGGGCCACGCTTCTCATCCCGGCGAACGCGGACTCCACCGTCATGCCCCGCACACCGGACGTCGCCGACTCGCTCAAGCCCTCGCTCCTCTTTCTGGGGTGGTTCGCCTCCGGGGCGCCACGGCCGGTGTCGCGGTCCGGCCGTGCCGGCCGTGGACCCCGCACGGGCGCCCGCGGCTCACCCGGGTCCGTCGCCGGGCCCGTCCGGAACCGTGTGCACCGCCTGCGGCCCGTGGGCGCCGGCCTCCGCGACGCGCGCCGCCCGCTCCTCGATCCCGTCGTACGCCGTCAACGCCTCCCGCGCCGCCTGCCGGGCGCTGTCGGCGAGCTCGGGCGGCGAGACGATCCGGCCGTCCCGCCCGAGCCGCAGGGCCAGGCGCCGGAGCGACGCCGGGTCGGGGGTCCGCAGGGTGATACGCAGCCCGCCGTCGGGGAGCTCATCCGCACTGTCGTGCGGGTAGTACTCCGCGACCCAGCGGCCGCCGGGCCCGACCTCGACCACGACCTCCGGGTCCTCGGCCGCGGGCTGCACCAGGGCCTCGGAGAGGTCCCTCAGCTCGATCTCGGGCGGCGCCGACGGCTCGTCCAGGATCTTGATCTCGGCCACCCGGTCGAGCCGGAAGGTGCGGCGCGCCTCGGAGCGGCGGCACCAGGCCTCGACGTACGTGTGCCCGACGCTGACCAGGCGGATGGGGTCGATCTCCCGCTCGGTGACCTCGTCGCGCGCCGGCGAGTAGTAGCGGATCCACAGCCGGCGGCGCTCGGCGATCGCCCGGTCGACGTCCGCGAAGACACCGCCCTCGGACTCGAAGGTCACGGACAGGCGCGAGCTGGCGCCCGCCGCCTCGCCGGCCGCGGTCTCCACCTTGGCCGTCGCCCGCAGCAGCGCCTGCCGGTCGCTCTCACGCAGTCCGGGCAGCGTGGAGACCGCCCGGGCGGCGACGAGCAGGGCCGTGGCCTCGTCGGCGGCGAGCCGGAGCGGCTCGGCGGCCTCCGCCGCGAGGGCGGCCGGGTTGTGCCACCAGATGCGCTCGCCGTCGGTGTCGATGTCGAGCAGGTCGCCGCCGCGGAAGCTGGTGCCGCACATGGGCAGCACGTCGAGGTCGGAGACCAGCTCGTCCTCGCTGATCCCGAAGGCGCGCGCGACGTCCTCGACCCGGGCTCCGGGGCGCTCCCTCAGATACGTCACCAGCGAGAGCATCCGCCGGGTCTGGTCGATGGCGTTCACGGGCCTGACCGGTTTGCCTGCCACTGTCTCCGCTCCCCCTCAGCCCTTGGCCACGGCCCGCAGCCGGTCCACCACGTCGGCCCGCAGCTCGGCGGGCTCCAGGACGACCACGTCGGGCCCGAACTCCACCAGCCAGGCGTCCAGCCCATGGCCGTACGGAATTTCCAACTCGTCCCAGCCGTCGCCGAGTTCCCGGACGGAGGTGGCTTTCGCCCGAAGGGGGTAGCCCGCGCCCGCACGCAGCCGGATCCGCGCCGAGCGGTCGGCGATCTCCCCGGCCCAGCTCGCGACGGTCTCCCGGACGGTGACGACGTCCGGCACGGGAGCGGTGTAGCGGCCGCCGCGCGAGCGGACCTTGCCGGTGATGCGGGACAGCCGGAAGACCCGCTCGGCACCCCGGTCGCGGTCCCAGCCCGCCAGGTACCAGTGACCCCGCCAGCACTCCAGCGCCCACGGCTCCACGTGCCGCTGCTCGGGGTGGGCGGCGGTGGCCTTGCGGTAGTCGAAGGCGACGGGCCGGCGGTCCCGGCAGGCCAGCATCAACGGCTCGAAGGCGGCCTCGTGCACGGGGATGCGCGGTTCCAGCGCGCCGTGCGAGCCGTACGGGTCGACGTCCTCGGGAAGTCCGGCCGCGCGCAGCTTCTGCAGGGCGCCGCTGGCCGCACCCGCGAGCCGGGCCTGCTGCCACACCTTGGCGGCGAGCCCGAGGGCGGCGGCCTCCTCGGCGTCCAGGGTGATGGGCGGGAGGCGGTTGCTGTCGCGGCGGGCCATGTAGCCGATCTCGCCGTCGAGGCTCTCGACGGTCTCGATGACCAGACCGAGCTCGCGCAGATCGTCCTTGTCGCGCTCGAACATGCGGTTGAAGGAATCATCGGAGCCGGACGCGCCGTTGCCCGGCCCGAAGGCCTCGACGTAGGCCTCGATGGAGTCGCGCAGCTCACGCTTGCTGAGCGGTCGCCGTGTCCCGAGCAGACACAGCGCCAGATTCATGAGCCGCTCCGCCTTGGCAATGGCCATCGACGCGCTTCGCCTCCCTATGGTGCTTACGAGCGATGACCGTACCGCCACACGGTGGCACGGCAAAAGCCGAGGGCCCATGCCCGAACAGGCATGGGCCCCACATGATCGAGTCTGTCGGAGCTTGCTCAGACCCCGAGCAGGTCGACCACGAAGATCAGCGTCTCGCCCGGCTTGATCAGAGGCGACGGGCTCTGGTTGCCGTACGCGAGGTGGGCGGGGATGGTCAGCTGGCGGCGGCCGCCGACCTTCATGCCCTGCACGCCCTGGTCCCAGCCCTTGATGACCCGGCCGCCGCCCAGCGGGAAGCGGAAGGGCGTGCCGCGGTTCCAGCTGGCGTCGAACTCCTCGCCGGTGCTGAAGGAGACACCCACGTAGTGCACGGTGACGGTCTGGCCGGCCTGCGCGACCGGGCCGTCGCCCTCCCAGATGTCCTTGATCTCGAGGTCCGCCGGGGGCTCGCCGCCCGGGAAGTCGATCTCGGGCTTGTCGATGCTCACTTCATCTCTCCTTGTTACGTGACCTGCGTCGGGGACAGTCTCACAGACCGGCCGGGTCAGACCGTGCCGAGGATGTCCACGGTGAAGACCAGCGTGTTCTTGGACAGCTCGCTCTGCGGGCTCGCGCCGTAGCCGAGCGAGGGCGGGATCACCAGCAGCACCCGGTCGCCCACGTGCTTGCCGACGAGGCCCTTGTCCCAGCCTGCCACCACGGAGCCGTTGCCGATCTGGAAGGCCGTGGCGCCGCCGTGGTCCCAGGAGGAGTCGAACTTCTTGCCGTCCTCCCACTTGACGCCGGTGTACTGGGCGATGAGCCCCTGGCCGGCCTCGACCTTCTTGCCGTCGCCCTTGATCAGCACCTGCTCCTTGAGGTCCTTGGGAGCCTTCTCGCCCTTGGGGACGGTGATGACCGCGGCCTTCTGCGACGGAGACTCCACCTCGGGCATACCGGGCTCGGAGGGCGCCTGCTCGCCCTTCGCCTCGGCCTTGGTGTCGACGCTCGCGGCACCGACCGGGTCGACCACCCAGATCAGCACGTCCTTGGCGGAGATCCCGGAGGAGGTGTTCAGGCTCTGGCCGATCAGATCGCCCGCGGTGCCCTGCACCAGGATCCGGCTGCCGGGCTTCTTGCCCTTCACCGCGTCGAGGACCTTCTCGGGGAGCTGCTGGCTCGGCTTGCCGATCTGCTCGATGGACTGCCGGCGCGGAGCCTTGTCACCCGCCGCTCCCGCGGCCCAGGTGCCGCCGAGCTCCTGGCCTCCGCTCCACTTCTCGACGGTCCAGTCCAGGCGGACGAAGTCCGAACCCTTGATCGGGGTGCCGCTGCCCCCGGAGACCGTCTTGACCACGGTCTCGTCGGACGGCTTGCCGTCCTTGGGCACGGAGATCTCGGGCTTCGCCCCGACCTTCCCCTTGATCTCGGCGACGCCTCCCGCCGTGTCACCGTTGTTCCCGTCGTCCGATCCGCACGCGGCGGTGAACAACAGGGCGGGAACGGCCAGCAACGCGGCCACGCGTCGTTTCGTGTTGTAGTTCATCAGTCCAACTGGGATCGGTGGTGTGGGGGCAATGGCCGCCACTCTACGGCGTACCCGCTGCGCACCCGCCTCACCGCGCGACACGGCGTCGCCCGGGCCGCTCGGCAACGGCCGGACACGGCCGGGAAAAGGCCGATGCCCGGAGGTGCGAAAACCTCCGGGCATCGCTTCTCGCACGGGCCGGCGCCGGCTCACATTCCGGCGATCAGCTTCTCCACCCGGTCGTCCACGGAACGGAACGGGTCCTTGCACAGCACGGTCCGCTGGGCCTGGTCGTTGAGCTTCAGGTGGACCCAGTCGACCGTGAAGTCACGGCGCTGTTCCTGGGCCCGCCGGATGAAGTCGCCGCGCAGCCGGGCCCGAGTGGTCTGCGGCGGAACGGACTTGCCCTCGAAGATCTTCAAGTCGTTGCAGATACGGGCCGCCTGGCCCTTCTTCTCGAGCAGGTAGTACAGGCCACGACGGCGGTGGATGTCGTGGTAGGCGAGGTCTATCTGCGCGACCCGCGGGTGCGACATGGTCATGTTGTGCTTGGCGCGGTACCGCTCGATGAGCTTGTACTTCATGACCCAGTCGATCTCGGTGCCGATGCGGTCGAGATCCTCGGCCTCGATCGCGTCCAGTGTGCGGCCCCACAGCTCCAGGACCTGCTCGACGGTGCCGGTGCGGATGCCCCGGCGCTCGCAGAAGTCCAGGGCCTTCTCGTAGTACTCGCGCTGCACCTCCAGGGCCGAGGCCTCGCGTCCGCTGGCCAGGCGCACCTTGCGCCGGCCCGTGATGTCGTGGCTGACCTCGCGGATCGCCCGGATCGGGTTCTCCAGGGTGAGGTCCCGCATCACCGTGCCCGCCTCGATCATGCGCAGCACCAGGTCGGTGGCGCCGACCTTGAGCAGCATGGTCGTCTCGGACATGTTGGAGTCGCCCACGATGACGTGCAGGCGGCGGTAGCGCTCGGCGTCCGCGTGCGGCTCGTCACGCGTGTTGATGATGGGCCGGGAGCGGGTCGTCGCCGAGGAGACGCCCTCCCAGATGTGCTCGGCCCGCTGGCTGACGCAGTACACGGCGCCGCGCGGCGTCTGCAGCACCTTGCCGGCACCGCACAGCAGCTGCCGTGTGACCAGGAACGGAATGAGAATGTCCGCGAGCCGGGAGAACTCCCCGTGCCGGGCCACCAGATAGTTCTCGTGGCAGCCGTAGGAGTTGCCCGCCGAGTCGGTGTTGTTCTTGAAGAGGTAGACGTCGCCCGCGATTCCCTCCTCGTGCAGGCGTCGTTCGGCGTCCACCAGGAGTCCTTCGAGAATGCGCTCGCCTGCTTTGTCGTGGGTGACCAGCTCGGTCACGTTGTCACATTCCGGTGTCGCGTATTCCGGATGCGATCCCACGTCGAGATAGAGGCGGGCGCCGTTTCGCAGAAAGACATTGCTGCTGCGGCCCCATGACACGACACGGCGGAAGAGGTACCGCGCCACCTCGTCAGGAGACAGGCGGCGCTGTCCCCTGAACGTGCACGTGACGCCGTACTCGTTCTCCAGCCCGAAAATGCGGCGGTCCATGAGGGAACATTACGCCCGATCCCCTGAACTGAAACGGGGTTCGACGGCACGGTTTGGATCATTTTCCGAACCGGCCGCAACGACCGCTCCCTGGCCGGGAGCTGCGACTACCCGTCCTGTGGCGGTCAAAACCAGCAGGGACACGCCACCCGCGACGGCCGGCACGGCGAAGCCCCACAGGGCCCCGCCCGTCTCGACCACGGGCCCCGCGACGCCCGTCCCGACCGAGTGGCCCACGGTGAACGTCGTCACCAGCCAGGAGAACGCCTCGGTGACCGTGCCGCGCGGGGCGTGCCGGTCGACCAGGACGAACGCGCAGGCGATGGCGGGCGCGAGGAAGACCCCGGCGAGCGCGGTGAGCGCCACCATGGGCACGGCGTCCGGCATCAGCATCAGCGGGAGGTAACACACCACCAGAAGGGCCACCAGCACCCGCAGTCGCCGCGCGGGCTCACCGGCCCACTGCCGGGCGCCGTACACGGTGCCGCCGACCAGGGCCCCGAAGCCCAGGGCAGCCATCAGCCAGCCGTACACGGCGTCTCCGCCGTGGTCGTCCGCGTAGGGCACCGAGGCGACCGTGATGGATCCGAGCGCCATCCCGATGAACAGGAACGCCGCCAGCAGCGCGAGCAGTCCGGGCGAGCGCAGCGCGCCGAGCCAGTGCGCCTCGCGCGGCGCCGACCGCCAGGCGCGCGAGGGCTCCGACACCACGACGGACAGCGCACCCAGCACCCCGACCACGTTCAGCACGAGCAGCGCCGCCTGAGCCGACCACAGGGACACGCACAGCGTCACGAGCAGCGGCCCGACGGTGAACATCACCTCCTGGGCCACGGCGTCCATGGCGTACGCCGTGTGCACCTGGTCCTCCCTGCGCAGCACGGACGGCCACAACGCCCGCAGCCCGCCCTCAAGCGGCGGCGTGAAGAGCCCGGCCCCTGCGACGGCGGCGTAGGCGAGCGGCAGCGACCCGATGCCGGAGAAGGCGAAGACGGCCATCGCCAGCCCGGACAGGACGGCCGCCGGCAGCTGCACAAGAGGCTGCCCGCGCAGGTCGACGAGCCTGCCCAGCACGGGCTGGCCCACGGCGTTGGCGACGCCGTAGACGGCCGCCAGCGCCCCCGCCAGGGTGTACGTGCCGCCCTCGGCCCGGACGAACAGCACGATCGCGATGGCAGCCGTGGCGCAGGGCAGCCGACCCACGAGCGTGCCGACGAGCAGCCGGGCGGCGTGTCGCGCCCGAAGGATCTCCAGGTATCCCGTGGCCATGTCCCCGCCCTTAGTTTTACGTATAACGTCGGCTTCCATACGTACCATGTCCGCTGTTCACGCGTCCAGACGAAGGAGCAGGCAGACGGTGGCACGAGGCAGCACCCGCCCCACGAGCCGGGACGTCGCCCAGGCCGCCGGCGTCTCCCAGGCGGCCGTATCCCTGGTCCTCGGCGACAAGTGGCGCGGCCGCGTCTCGGAGGCGACCGCCGAGCGCGTCCGCGAGGCCGCCCGCGACCTGGGCTACCGCCCGAACCTGGCCGCCCGCAACCTGCGCCTGGGCCGCACCCGCACCGTCCTCCTGGTCGTCCCGGCCCTCACCACCGAGTTCTTCGCGGGCGTCTACACGGGCGCGGCCCGCGTCGCCGCCGAGCACGGCTTCGGCGTGGTCCTCTACCCCTCCCCCGAGGGAATCGGCCCCGCCCGTGACCCCTTCGCCTCCGCGCAGGCCGCGCTGGACGGCGTGATCGCCTCGTCCATGGCCGCGGACGCCCTGACCGCGATCCGCGGCGAGGCGCTGCCGCTGGTCATGCTGGACAGCGACCCGCAGGGGAGCCTGGGAGCCGCGACGGTCAACCTGGACATCGCCGACGGGATCCGCCAGGCCGCGGCGCATCTGCTCGCCCTGGGCCACCGCCGCTTCCTCCACCTGGCCGCGGACGTCCCCTCCTGGACCTTCGAGGTCCGCGCCCGGGAACTGGCCGCACGGCTGGCGGAGGTACCGGGCACGTCGGTCCGCACAGCCCGCTCCCCGATCTCCATCGCAGGAGCGGTGACGGCCGCCGAAGCCGCCCTCTCGGCCCCCGGCGCCCGCCCCACCGCCGTGATCTGCGACGACGACCAGCTCGCCGCCGGCACGTACAAGGCGGCCCGGCGCCTCGGACTGCGCGTCCCGGACGACCTGTCGGTCACGGGCATCGACGACCTGGCCCTGGCCACGGCCATGGACCCGGAACTGACCACGGTCCGCCTGAACGCCGAGCTGTTCGGTGAGCACGGTATGGGGGCCCTGCTGGCCGTCCTGGAGGGCCGTACTCCCGAGGAAGGGGACATCCCCGTACAGCTGGTGCTACGGGGCTCCACTGCGCCCCCTCGCCAGCCGTAGCGGGCATGGCCGCTGAGGCCGGGTGGGTCCGCAGCCCGGCGTAGCGGGGTGCCGCCTGCGCCCACCCGTGCCGCCCCAGGCGGCACGCATGCCCGCAGGCTGAGCGGCCCCGACCCACCACCCGGCGGTAGGCGCAAGCACCCGCGCCCCCGCACACGGCGACGCGCCCCGGCCACAAAACCGCCGGCCAGGGCGCGTCACACCACGTAAGAACTACTCGGCGTCCTCCGACGCCCCCTCCGCGTCACCGCCGGCGGCACCCGCATCGAGCAGCCGCGACAGCTGAGACCCGCTGATCCGCTTGAACTTGCGCTTCTGCGGCCGGGTACGGTCCAGCACCGCGACCTCCAGCCGCTCCGCGGGGATCTCCCGCTCGCTGCCGTTGGTGTCCCGGGACAGCGCCTGCACCGCCAGCTTCAGCGCCTCCGCCAGCGTCATGCCCTCCTGGTGGCGCTGGTCCAGATAGCTGCTGATCTGCTCGGCGTTGCCGCCCACCGCGACCGAGCCGTGCTCGTCCACGATGGAACCGTCGTGCGGCAGCCGGTAGATCTGGTCGCCCTCGGGCGTCTCCCCGACCTCGGCGACGACCAGCTCCACCTCGTACGGCTTCTCGGCGGCGCTGGAGAAGATCGTGCCCAGCGTCTGGGCGTAGACGTTCGCCAGGCCCCGGGCCGTCACGTCGTCACGGTCGTAGGTGTAACCGCGCAGGTCGGCATAGCGCACACCGCCGATCCGCAGGTTCTCGTACTCGTTGTACTTGCCGGCGGCCGCGAAGCCGATCCGGTCGTAGATCTCGCTGAACTTGTGCAGCGCACGGGACGGGTTCTCGCCGACGAACACGATGCCGTCGGCGAACTGCAGCACGACCAGGCTGCGACCACGGGCGATGCCCTTGCGGGCGTACTCCGCCCGGTCGGCCATGGCCTGCTGGGGTGAGACATAGAACGGCGTCGACACCGGTTATCCATCCCTCTCTTGAAGATTCCGTCGGTTCACTGGACCACCCTCACGAAGACGACCGCCGCTACAGCAGCGCGGCCCGCGGCCCGTCGGGCTGCTCCAGCCGCCGCTCCAGGACCGAGCGTGCGATCTCTGACGCCTCGGTCTCGGTGAGCCGGCGGAAGCCGTCGTCGGTGATCACGGTGATGATGGGATAGATCCGGCGGGCGACATCGGGACCGCCGGTCGCCGAGTCGTCGTCAGCCGCGTCGTAGAGCGCCTGGACCACCAGCGTCGTGGCCTCGGCCTCACTGAGGTCGTCCCGGAAGAGCTTCTTCATGGCACCGCGGGCGAAGATCGAGCCGGAACCGGTGGCCGCGTAGTTGTGCTCCTCGGAGCGGCCGCCCGTGACGTCGTAGGAGAAGATGCGGCCCTTGTCGCGGTCCACGTCGTACCCGGCGAACAGCGGCACCACGGCCAGGCCCTGCATGGCCATGCCGAGGTTCGAGCGGATCATCGTCGACAGCCGGTTCGCCTTGCCCTCAAGGGACAACTGCGCGCCCTCGACCTTCTCGAAGTGCTCCAGCTCCAGCTGGAACAGCTTCACCATCTCCACGGCCAGACCCGCCGTGCCGGCGATGCCCACCGCCGAGTACTCGTCGGCCGGGAAGACCTTCTCGATGTCCCGCTGTGCGATGACGTTACCCATGGTGGCCCGCCGGTCACCGGCGAGGACCACACCGCCGGGGAACGTCACGGCGACGATCGTGGTCCCGTGCGGTGCCTCGATCACGCCCTGGGTGGGGGGCAGTTGCCGGTTGCCGGGCAGGATCTCCGGCTGGTGCTCGGACAGGAAGTCCATGAAGGAGGAAGACCCTGGCGTCAGGAAGGCAGCCGGTAGACGCCCGGTGCTACGAGTGTTGGCTTCCACGCGATTCCTTCCACGTAAGCAGCAGCCCGCCTTATGGCATCGGGCCGATCTTTGAACTGCCCCAGCGCAGCATTGCAGCTGAAGCACAGTACGCCTCGGACCCTACCCGTCTTGTGGCAGTGATCCACATGCTCGGGCACAGCCGACAGACAAATACAACACACGCCTCCCTGGGAGGCGATCAGACCGTCGCGTTCGGCTTCCGTGATGCCGTACTGACGCTTCAGGTGCCCCTGCCGGCCCTGCACCGCCCGGCACGCCTTGCAGCGGGTCGACAGCCCGTCGGATGCGCTCGCGTTGCGGTGCCATTCACTGTGCGGCTTGATCTCGCCACACGTCCGGCAGATCTTGAATCCAGCCGGGACACTCACCTGCTCCCGGACCTGCTTCCCCATGGCCTCTCGGCGACGCCGGTAGTGCGCGGCGCTGTACTTCGCCACGCACTCCCGGCAGTGCACCTGGAGGCCGTCACGCCGATTCTTGTCGCGGGCGAACGCAGCGGGCGGCAGATCCCGCCGACACTTCCTGCATTGCTTCGCATTCGGCTCGCTGACCGCTTCCATCCCCCGCCACCTTCAAATCAAAGGCTAGAGCACGCAATCGACCTTCACTGCCCGCCTTTTTGCACGAAGCTTCGAACGAAATCCTCGGCATTTTCCTCAAGTACGTCGTCGATCTCGTCCAGCACCGAGTCCACGTCGTCGCTCAGCTTCTCCTGACGCTCCTTGAGGTCCTCGGAAGCCTGCGTCTCCGCCGCCTGCTCCTCGACCTCCTCGGTGGACCGGGTGGCCTTCTGCTGTCCGCCGCCGGTGTCCTTGGTCGCCATATCCCTCACCCCGCTCGGTTCGCCCGACACAGTTGCTCGGTCAAGATCAGACCCTACTCGCCGGGTCTGACAGTGGCCCCGCAGTTGCTCCAACGTACGGGGACCACCTCGATGATTCCCGGACCAGGGACTTTCCACCCTGTCCGGCTGGTTACGGACGAGTACCCGTTCATCGGGGTCACCCGCCCGACAGGACCCTGACCAGGTCTTCCGCGGTGCGGCAGCGGTCCAGGAGCTCCTTGACGTGATTACGCGTTCCGCGAAGCGGTTCCAGGGTTGGGACGCGCTGCAGCGAGTCCCGGCCCGGCAGATCGAAGATCACCGAGTCCCAGGAGGCCGCCGCGACGTCGTCCGCGTACTGCTCCAGGCAGCGGCCGCGGAAGTACGCCCGGGTGTCCTCCGGCGGCACCGTACGGGCCCGCTCCACGTCCGCGTCGGTGAGCAGCCGCTTCATGCGTCCGCGGGCCACCAGACGGTTGTACAGGCCCTTCTCGGGCCGCACGTCGGCGTACTGGAGGTCGACCAGGTGCAGTCGCGCCGCGTCCCAGTCGAGGTTGTCCCGGCGCCGGTAGCCCTCCATGAGCTCCCGTTTGGCGACCCAGTCCAGCTCTCCGGCCAGGCTCATCGGGTCGTGCTCCAGACGGGTGAGGGTGTCCTCCCAGCGGGACAGGACGTCCTTGGTCTGGTCGTCGGCGTCGGCCCCGAACCGCTCCTCCACGTACTTGCGCGCCAGCTCGTAGTACTCCATCTGCAACTGGACCGCCGTGAGTGTGCGGCCGCTGCGGAGCGTGACCAGGCGCTTCAGGGACGGGTCGTGCGAGACCTGGTGGAGGGTGCGGACGGGCTGGTCGACGGCCAGGTCGACGGCGATGAAGCCGTCCTCGATCATCGACAGCACCAGCGAGGTCGTGCCCAGCTTGAGGTAGGTCGAGATCTCCGACAGGTTCGCGTCGCCGATGATCACGTGCAGGCGCCGGTACTTCTCGGCGTCCGCGTGCGGCTCGTCGCGGGTGTTGATGATGGGGCGCTTGAGCGTCGTCTCCAGGCCGACCTCGACCTCGAAGTAGTCGGCCCGCTGGCTGAGCTGGAAGCCGTGCTCGTGCCCGTCCTGGCCGATGCCGACGCGGCCGGCTCCGGCGAAGACCTGGCGGGAGACGAAGAAGGGCGTCAGGTGGCGCACGATGTCCGAGAAGGGGGTTTCCCGCTTCATCAGGTAGTTCTCGTGCGTGCCGTAGGACGCGCCTTTGTTGTCGGTGTTGTTCTTGTACAGGTGGATCGGTTGGGCACCGGGCAGCTGGGCGGCCCGTTCCGCGGCCTCGGCCATGATCCGTTCGCCGGCCTTGTCCCAGAGGACGGCGTCCCGGGGGTTGGTCACCTCGGGGGAGCTGTACTCGGGGTGTGCGTGGTCGACGTAGAGCCGTGCTCCGTTGGTGAGGATCACGTTGGCCAGGCCGATGTCCTCGTCGGTGAGCTGGCTGGAGTCGGCGGCCTCGCGGGCGAGGTCGAAGCCTCGCGCGTCCCGCAGCGGGTTCTCCTCCTCGAAGTCCCATCGGGCCCGGCGGGCCCGGTGCATCGCCGCCGCGTAGGCGTTCACGATCTGGGACGAGGTGAGCATGGCATTGGCGTTGGGGTGGCCGGGGACGGAGATCCCGTACTCCGTCTCGATGCCCATTACTCGCCGTACGGTCATGCGGCCCTCCTTGCCCGGCGGCACCCTCGGTCGTGGGCGCCACTCAGATACCGCTGGCGCTCGGTTGCGTGTGCGGTGCCCGTCCCCGCACTGCGCGACTTGGCGGTACGCAAGAGCCTAGAACGCCTTTGCGCTGGTGGGGAGATCATTTGCGTCATTGCGTTGCTCCAGCCGTGGCCTGAAAAACAGTCGGCTGCGGGTACCCGCCGAGGGCACCCGCAGCCGCCCTGCCTTTTACAGGTACTGACCGGTGTTCGCCACCGTGTCGATGGAGCGTCCGGTGTCCGCGCCCTGCTTTCCGGTGATGAGGGTGCGGATGTACACGATCCGCTCGCCCTTCTTTCCGGAGATCCGGGCCCAGTCGTCCGGGTTGGTGGTGTTCGGCAGGTCCTCGTTCTCCTTGAACTCGTCCACGCAGGCCTGGAGGAGGTGGGAGACGCGGAGGCCCTTCTGGTTCTTCTCGAGGAAGTCCTTGATCGCCATCTTCTTGGCGCGGCCGACGATGTTCTCGATCATGGCGCCGGAGTTGAAGTCCTTGAAGTAGAGGACTTCCTTGTCACCGTTGGCGTAGGTGACCTCCAGGAAGCGGTTCTCCTCGGACTCGGTGTACATGTGTTCCACCGCCGTCTGGATCAT
The DNA here is from genome assembly GCF_009872555.1 of Streptomyces sp. SID5643. Lineage (NCBI taxonomy): Bacteria > Bacillati > Actinomycetota > Actinomycetes > Kitasatosporales > Streptomycetaceae > Streptomyces > Streptomyces sp. SID5643. The sequence goes on along the minus strand of NZ_WWIC01000355.1, from coordinate 5,751 downwards.
GCTCTGGACGGTGGTGGCCTTGCTGCCGCCGTGCTCGCCGAGGTCGTCGGAGTGCAGCGGGAGGCGTTCGGTGAGGTACTTGCCGAAGATGTCCTTAGCCGCCTCGGCGTCGGGACGCTCGATCTTGATCTTCACGTCCAGGCGGCCGGGCCGCAGGATGGCGGGGTCGATCATGTCCTCACGGTTGGAGGCGCCGATCACGACCACGTTCTGCAGGCCTTCCACACCGTCGATCTCGGCGAGCAGCTGCGGGACGATGGTGTTCTCCACGTCCGAGCTGACACCGGAGCCACGGGTGCGGAAGAGGGACTCCATCTCGTCGAAGAAGACGATGACGGGGGTGCCCTCGCTGGCCTTCTCACGGGCACGCTGGAAGACCAGGCGGATCTGCCGCTCGGTCTCGCCGACGTACTTGTTCAGGAGTTCGGGGCCCTTGATGTTGAGGAAGAAGCTCTTGCCGGCGGCCTGGCCGGTGACCTCGGCGACCTTCTTGGCCAGCGAGTTGGCGACGGCCTTGGCGATGAGCGTCTTGCCGCATCCGGGGGGCCCGTAGAGCAGGACGCCCTTGGGCGGGCGCAGCTCGTGCTCCTTGAAGAGGTCGGGGTAGAGGTACGGCAGCTCGACCGCGTCGCGGATGGCCTCGATCTGGCCGCCGAGACCGCCGATCTGCTCGTAGCCGATGTCGGGGACTTCTTCGAGGACGAGTTCCTCGACCTCGCTCTTGGGGACGACCTCGTAGACGTATCCGGAGCGGGGCTCCAGGAGCAGGGCGTCGCCGGGGCGGATGGTGACGTCCAGCAGCGGCTCGGCGAGCCGCACCACCCGTTCCTCGTCGGTGTGCCCGAGCACCAGGGCTCGCTCGCCGTCCTCGAGGATCTCCTTGAGGGTGACGATGTCGCCGACGCGCTCGAACTCCATGGCCTCGACCACGTTGAGCGCTTCGTTCAGCATCAGTTCCTGGCCGCGCCGGAGCTCTTCGAGCTCGACGCCGGGGCTGACGTTCACCCTGAGCTTGCGGCCGCCGGTGAAGATGTCGGCGGTGCCGTCCTCGTTGGCCGCCAGGAAGACACCGAAGCCGGCCGGCGGCTGTGCGAGCCGGTCGACCTCTTCCTTGAGGGCCACGATCTGGTCACGGGCCTCACGGAGCGTGTTGGCCAGTCGCTCGTTCTGCGCGGACACGCCGGCCAGATTGGTCTGCAGCTCGACGATCCGCTCTTCGAGAATCCTCGTGTGTCGCGGAGAGTCGGCGAGCTTGCGTCGCAGGACGGCGATCTCCTGCTCAAGATAGGCGATCTGCCCGGCCGGGTCGTCGGACCCGCGTCCCGGGCGGATGCCGCGGTTCATGTCGTCGTCGTGGGCTGCCACGGTCCTCACCTCCTCCAAGGGGAGCTGGACGCTTCCAGACCCTACCTGGGCGGGTGTCGATTGAAACCCCTAGATCACAAAGACGGTCGGGGTGTGTCCGATCTTCACCCTTGCGCTCTCCCTCACGCCAGGGGAATACCCAGCGAACATGATTGGAACCCAGCCGGAGGTAGGGTCGAACTGTTCAACACCCGCCGGAGCTGGCCGGATTCCCGATGCGGCTCGGCGGAGAAACGGCAGGAGAGATGAGCGTGCAGCAGGTGGCCGGGGCCGACGGTGCGGAGCTGGAGGTCTGGATCGACCAGGACCTGTGTACCGGCGACGGCATCTGCGCCCAGTACGCGCCGGAGGTGTTCGAGCTGGACATCGACGGTCTGGCCTATGTGAAGAGTGCCGACGACGAGTTGCTCCAGGACAAGGGTGCGACAACGCCCGTTCCGTTGCCGCTTCTCACGGACGTGATCGACTCCGCGAAGGAGTGTCCGGGCGAGTGCATCCATGTGCGTCGGGTTTCGGACAGGGCCGAGGTCTACGGGCCGGACGCAGAGTGACCACTTCTCTACGTTCCGTTACTACTGTCTGATATCTCACACGCACCGTCGCAGGGGCCTCACACGCTGCGGGCTCCGGCCGGGGCCGAGCGGACGAACGAGCCGTTCTGCCAACGCCATTTCGCGTCGCTCTTCACGTCGGGGCAGCAACGCGGTACGTCGGCCGACGAGTAGCCGAGGAGCGTGGCCGTGACGGCGCCGTGGGAGACGGCGAAGTCGGTGACGGTGGTGCCGTCCTCGGGGTCCAGCAGGGTGGCCACGACGCGCGGCTTGCCGCCGCCGGCGCCGCGCGTGAGGACGTACACGCCGTCGGGCGGGGTGCCCATCGGGGAGTCGCAGTGGACGACTGCCACCGTCTCGGGCCGGCCGTCGCCGTCGAGGTCTCCGGAAGCCTTCTTCTTCACCACGGCCTTCACCGGGCCGCACTCGATGGGGAAGGTGACCGCGGCCGGGTCGGGTGGAGTCGTGTGCGCCGGAGCGCTCTTGGTCCGGGGGGCGGCCGGCTGGGCCGCGGTCGCCGCGCCGGGCTGCAGGACCGAGGAGAAGGCCACGACGCCCGCGACGGCTGTCGCGGTGGCGAGCCAGTGGATGGGGCGGGTGTGGGTGTGGGCGAGCTCCGGGACGGCGGAAGACTGCACTAGGAGGGTCTCCTGAGGCGGTGCCGGTGGGGTGGCCAGCATGGTGCCACACGTCACACCGTGAGGGAACGGCGGGGTGTGCACGTCGTCTGCCGGGGAAGTCAGCAGGGTTATGGTTCCTGCCGCTGTGTCAGCGGGCTCGTGCGGGCGGGGCCCCTGCTGCGGCGGGACGCGGCCGCGGCGGGCTTCGCGGCAGGTCAACGGCGTTGCGGCGGGATTCACTCGGGGCGGCAACGCGGCGGCGCCGTGGCGGAGTTCCGGTAAGGGCCCGGGAACTCCGGCACGGCGCCGGTGCGTTGGATGCGGTGAGGGGCTGCCTCAGCGGCCGGAGCCGCCGTCGGCGTTGGGGCCTGCGTAGTCCTCGCCGTAGGCACCCTTGGCGGGGCGGCGGCGACGCATGGGCGGCTCGACGCCGTCGGCGAGGCGGCGGGCGGTGAGCAGGAAGCCGGTGTGGCCGATCATCCGGTGGTCCGGGCGGACGGCCAGGCCTTCGATGTGCCAGTTGCGGATCATCGACTCCCAGGCGCTCGGCTCGTTGAAGCTGCCGATCTCGCGGATGGACTCAACGGTCCGGGCGAGCTGGGTGGTGGTCGCCACGTAGCAGCACAGGATGCCGCCGGGGACGAGCGCCTTGGAGACGGCCTCCAGGCATTCCCAGGGGGCGAGCATGTCGAGGATGACGCGGTCGACGTCGGCGTCGGACAGGTTGTCCTGGAGGTCGCCGACGGTGAGCTGCCAGGCGGGGTGCGGGCCGCCGAAGTAGCGCTCCACGTTCGCCTGGGCGATCTCGGCGAAGTCCGCCCGGCGCTCGTAGCTGTGCAGCATGCCCTGGTCGCCGATCGCCCGCAGCAGGAAGCTGCTGAGCGAGCCGGAGCCGACGCCCGCTTCCACGACGCGCGCGCCGGGGAAGATGTCGGCGAAGGCGAGGATCTGCCCCGCGTCCTTGGGGTAGACCACGGCGGCGCCGCGGGGCATGGACAGGACGTAGTCGGGGAGCAGGGGGCGCAGCGCGAGGTAGGCGACGTTCCCCGTGGTACGGACAACGCTGCCCTCGGGAGCACCGATCAGTTCGTCGTGGGGGAAGGAACCCTTGTGGGTGTGGAAGTTCTTCCCGGCCTCGAGCGTGAACGTGTAGTGGCGGCCCTTGGGGTCGGTCAGCTGAACCTGGTCCCCGACCTTGAAGGGCCCGCGCCTGCGGGCGGCACCGGTCGGTTCGGACATGTGACCAGCCTACCGGCCCCGGAGAGGGCCACCGACCACTCGGGCGCCGGATCCTAGGACGGCCTCGCCATCGCTTTCACGAAGGCGCGCTCCACGTCGGCCGCCGACAGGACGCCGTAGATCTCGCCGGTCTCCTCCACCACCAGGTACTCGGTGGCCGGGGTGGCGCGCAGGGCGTCCAGGAGTTCCTCGCCGGACAGTTCCGCGGAGACGCGCATACCGTCGGTGAGGTCCTGGGCGAGGCCGCCGACGGCGACCCAGGGGCGGCGGTGCTCGGGCACACCGACGATGGCGGCCTCGCGGACGAGGGAGAGGGGCTGGCCGTCGGCGTCGACGACGACCAGGGCGCGGGCTCCTGCAGCGTTGGCGCGGCGCAGGGCCTCCGAGAGCGGGGTGTCGGTCTCGACGGGGACCGCGCGGCGGGTGAGGGCCCGGGCGCGCAGCTCGGGCAGGTGCTCGCGCAGGCGCGCCATGCGCAGGCTGTTGCCCGCGCCGGTCCAGATGATCGCGGCGAGGATCGCGGCGAGGAGGGCGTCCAGGACGGTGTCCATGCCGACGTTGTCGGCGGCCTCGGTGCCGAGGGCGCCGGACTGGGTCAGCAGGGGCAGTCCGACGAGCACGCAGACGGCCAGGACGCGGCCGACCCACGCGGCGGCGACGGTGCCCGTCATCGGCTTGCCGGTGATCTTCCAGACGACGGCACGGAGCATGCGGCCGCCGTCGAGGGGCAGTCCGGGCAGGAGGTTGAACGCGGCCACGATGAGGTTGGAGATCATCAGGCCGGCGAGCAGGACGCCGGGGACGGTGCCGGGTTCCACGGTCTGCGCGGCGGCGTAGAAGACGCCGGCGAGGACGAGGGAGAGCAGGGGCCCGACGAAGGCCAGGACGAACTCCCGGCCGGGGGTTTCGGCCTCCTTCTCGATCTCGGAGACGCCGCCGAAGAACTGGAGCTGGATGCGGCGGACCGGGAGTTTGAAGCGGAGGGCGGCGACCGTGTGGGCCAGTTCGTGGACGAGCACGGAGGCGTAGAAGGCGACCGCGAAGAAGAGGGAGACCAGGTAGCGGGCGGCCCCGAGCTCGGGCAGCACGCGCTCCAGCTGGCCACCGAACACCCAGGTGATCAGCGCGGCGACGAGGAACCAGCTCGGCGCGACGTAGACAGGCACGCCGAAGGGCCGCCCCATGAGCAGCCCGCCCCGAGGCTCCGGGCGCTGGGGGGCGGGGCCCTTGCCGTCGGCGGAGTGGGCGAGGGGCCGATCGCCGTGCGCGGGGGCGGAGGTGTCGAACCGGGGGTTCGGGTGACCGGGAACCGGGCCGGGGGCGGAGGGCTGCTCACGGTCATGCGCGTCACCGGCACCCGGCACGCGCCCCGGAGCCGGGGCCTTGCTCAGCGGGTCCGCCTCGGGCCGACCGGCTGCGGGTGCGGCGTGCCGCTCCGTCTCGGGACGACCGGCGGGTGCGGTGTGCTGATCCGCCGCGGGCCGACCGGCGGCGGGTGCCGCGTGCTGGTCGCCCGCGTAGGCACGGTCGGGGTGCGTACCGGCCTCCGGCGAGCCGCCGCCACCCTGGGCGAAGGCCGACGACGCAGGCGCCGCCCCGGTGTCACCGGCTGCCGCTCGCGGACCGTCGGCGTAGGCCCGGTCCGGGTGCGTGTCCGCCTCCGGTGAGGCGTCGCCACTGGCCTCGGCGGGGGCAGGTGCCGCGTTTGGGCCGTCGCGGTGCGTGCCGGCTTCGTCCGGTGCATCATCACCGGCGCCGTCGGCGGGGGCAGGTGCCGTCCGCGGCGCCTCGGGGGCGCCGTCGGCGGGGGCAGGGGCCGCGGGCGGGCCGTCGGCGGGGGTGCGGTCGGGTTGTGTGGCTGTTTCCGGCGAAGCGTCACCCTCGCCCCCGGCGCGGGCCGGTGTCGGTCGTGGCGCCTCGGCGGCGGCGTGGGCCGGTGCCGCGTCCGGGCCGGCTTCCGGTGCCTCGTCGCCGGC
>NZ_WWIC01000354.1:0-94401 GCF_009872555.1 Streptomyces sp. SID5643 | reverse complement strand
TCTGGCCCTCGGCCCGGCCGCCCCGGCCACCGCCGGCGCCGAGCGACCCGCCCCCGCCGGCCGGACGGCCACCGCCCACGGCCTCACCGCGGTGACCGACCTGCTCGCCCAGCGGCTGCTGCTGGCCGACAAGGTCGCCGCAGCCAAGTACGGCACGGACACACCGATCGACGACCCGGTGCGCGAGGCTCAGATCCTGGACGACGTCCGGGCCCGGGCATCCTCCCTCGGGCTCGAACCGGACGCCGTGGCCGCCGTGTTCCGGGACCAGATCGAGGCGAACAAGCTGGTGCAGCGCGCTCTGTACGCCCGCTGGGACGCACACCCGGGCGAGCGTCCCACCGAGCGCCCCGACCTGGCCAAGGAGGTCCGCCCGGCCCTGGACCGCATCACCACCGGGCTGCTGGCCGCGCTGCGGGACACGGAACGGACCCGGTCCGCGCCGTCGTGCGGTCCGCGCCTGGTCACGGCGGCAGGCTGGTCCGCGTACACGCATCGGCTCGACGCCCTGCACCTGGAGGGACTGGTCCGGGCGCTGCCGTCGGTGTGTGCCGGGCCCCGGTAGGCCCCGTCCGTCAGGACGAACCGCCGGCCTCGACGAACCGGGCCAGGTTCGCCAGGGCCATGCGCGTGCCCGTCTCGTTGTCGGCGGCAGGCACGGCGTCGGGGATGTCCTCGTGGACCATCAGCACGTCGGTGCCGCCGCCCTGTGCGTCGGTCAGCGTGGTCGTCAGCGTCATGGCGCCGCGCAGAGCGGGGTCGGCGGCCTCGAACTCCAGCACCTCGACCACCTGCTCGTCCGGCACCAGCCGAGCGAAGTGACCGTGGTAGGTGTCGGTGTGCGCAGCCGACTTCCCCGAGGCGTCCGGCGCCTCGTAGGTGAGCGACACACGGAACCTGCCGCCCTCGCGGGCGTCGAACTCGTGCACCTCGCCGCTCATCCCGTCCGGCACCCGCCAGCGCGCGATCGCCTCCGCGCTCACCAGGGCCCGGTACACGGCGGCACGGGGAGCGTCGACATGGCGGGAGACCCGGGACGTGTACATGGGCCCACCCTAGGCGCCGTGGTCGGCCCCGTTCGGCAGGGGCGGTTCCGCGTCGAGGCGGCGCAGCTCCTCGTCGGTGAGGAGGCGGGAGCGGAGCAGGAAGCGGACGCCCTCCGGCGCCTCCAGTGAGAAGCCGCTGCCGCGGCCGGGGACCACGTCCACGGTGAGATGCGTGTGCGACCAGTGCGCGAACTGGTCCGCGCTCATCCAGAACGGCGTGTCCCCGGCCACGTGCCCCAGCAGGACGTCCGAGGCCCCGACCCGGAACTCGCCGCGCGGGTAGCACATCGGGGCGCTGCCGTCGCAGCAGCCGCCGGACTGGTGGAACATCAGCGGCCCGTGCGCCCCGGTCAGCCGCCGCAGCAGGTCCTCGGCGGCGGGGGTCAGTCGGACACGCCCTGTGCGCGCGGTCATTTGGTCCTCCTGCGGTGACGGTGGGGTCGGGAACCGGTCCGTATCGCGAGTTCTCCAGTATCCGCAGGTACAGGGATGGAGGGGACCGTCCACCGGCTTCGAGGCGGTGCCGGGCACCCGGTCGCCGCCCTCGACTTCGCCTTCGAGGCGGGGGCCGCGGCCGCCGCCCGGGACATGTACGGACCCCACGCCGCCCACCACACCGCCGCGCCGAGCCGCCTCTTCGCCCGGGGACCGGGCCATGCCGAAGAGATCCTCACCGTGTAGCGGAAGGCCTGCGCCCTCCCCACGTACGACCTCTTCGGCATGGGCCCGCACGACGGGCACGTCCGCTGGTGCCCCGCCCCCGCTGCGGTGAGGCGCACTACAGCAGATCGCGGGGAACCGTCTCGTTCCAGGTGCGGGAGAAGACCCGGCGGTCGGCCTCGTACGCGTCGAGGGTCGCGTCGACGAAGAAGTCCGTCTCGTCGCACGTGAGCCGGGTGCTGGTGACCACCCGCACGTCCCAGTCGTCCCGGTGGAACCGCATGGTCCACGTGGTCTCGCCGCCGACCGACGTGAAGTCGTCGGCGACCGCCGTGTAGCGCTCGTGGGCGCGGCGGCCGGCCTCCAGGCCGATGTCCTCGAAGCGGACCGTGCCGCGGTCCTTCACGATGTCCAGCTCGGAGCGGTAGTCGATCAGGTCCCGCTTCACGTCCCAGCGCTCCTCCGGGGGCGTCACCTGGGTCATGGCGAGCGGGGGAGTGCCCTCCGGATCGCCGAAGGGCGACGACGCCACCTCGTCCGGCTCGTCCACCGGCCGCACCGGCAGGGTGAGCGTGCTGGAGTGCTCGTGGACGCCGAGCCGGGCCGGCTTGGGCGCCGGCCAGGCCAGCGGCCAGTACGACGTCGACAAGGACAGCCGGATGCGGTGGCCCGCCGGGAACGCCTGCGCCACACCGTTCAGCGGGATGGTGGCCCGATAGCGCCGCCCCGGCTCCAACGGCTCGGGGGACGCGGTGCTGTCACGGCGGGTCAGGTTCAGGATGCCGTACGAGACGCGGGTCGCGGCCCCGTCGGGGCTCACGTCGGACAGCCGCGCGGCCACCAGGGCGACCGGCTCGCTGACCGTCAGGTCGAGCTCCACGCTCGGCGAGCCGAGGATCTCCACCGGCTCGGTCAGCGGCTCGCTGTCGAAGACGAGCGAGCCGCCGTCCTCCTCCCGCTGGTCGTAGGGCAGGTCCGGGGGCGCGTTGTAGGAGGCCCACTTGCCCGCGAACTGGCCGACGGACAACGGCGAGCGCACGGTCATGGCGGCACCGCCCTCGGCGGGCACAGCCGTGGCGTCCTGCGCGGGCCCGATCGTGTGCCGCGTGAGCGGGTGCGTCTCGGGCCGGATGTGCGGGGACGGCCAGTGCGGCTCGCCGACCCAGCGGCCCGGCCGCTCCTCGTAGGACGTGGAGGGCGGCACGCTGTCCTGCATCCACGCCAGCAGCATGGGGCCGTCCATGACGCCGTTGTCGACGCCCTTGAGCCAGTGGTCCCACCACCGCACGAGTTCCTGGAGGTAGCCGATCGCCGGACCGGGCTCCCCGAGGTGCGGGAGCTTGTGCGACCACGGTCCGATCAGCCCCTTGCGGGGCACGTCCAGGTTCCCGAGCAGCCGGGTCACGGCGTTGGAGTAGCCGTCCGCCCAACCGCTGGAGGCCAGGACGGGGCAGCGCACGCTGCTGTAGTCCTCGCACACCGAGGCGTGCCGCCAGTAGTCGTCGCGCCGCTGGTGACGCAGCCACTCCAGCACCCAGGGCTCGGTGTTCTCCAGCCGCTCGCGCCACATCTCACGCCAGCGGTCACCGACCACGGCCGGGTCGGGCGGGCAGGTGCCGTAGGCGAACATGGTGCCCGCCTCGGCCAGGTTGTCCGACAGCAGGGCGCCGCCCATGTAGTGCATGTCGTCGGCGTGCCGGTCGTCGGTGAACGAGGCGATGGCGATGGCCTTCAGGCTCGGTGGCCGGCGGGCCGCCACCTGCAGTGCCGCGAACGCGCCCCAGGAGATGCCCATCATGCCCGTACCGCCGTCGCACCAGTGCTGCTCCGCCAGCCAGGCCAGGATCTCCTCGGCGTCCGCCTGTTCCCGCTCCAGGTACTCGTCGCGCAGCACGCCCTCGGAGTCGCCGGTGCCGCGCAGGTCGACGCGGACACACGCGTAGCCGTGCCCGGCGAGGTAGGGGTGGTGGATCGAGTCCCGTACGGCCGTCAGGTCGCGCTTGCGGTACGGGATGTACTCCAGCACCGCCGGCACCGGCTCCTGGTCGGACGAGGTGGGGCGCCAGATGTGCGCGGAGAGCCGGACCCCGTCGGACATCGGGATCGTGACGTGCTCCTCCTCCTTCGTCTCGTACGGCAGGTTGGTCACGTAACGCATGGAACCCACGTGCTCCTCACTTCTCGGCTGCGTCGGCCTCGGCCGTGGCGTCCTCGAAGGCCAGGCCCAGGGCGGCCACGCAGTGGTCGAACTTCTCCCGCAGCTCCGCCTCGTCCGCACCGCCGGTGTAGATGTGCGCCAGCTCGTAGCTGTAGCTGTCCTGGCCGGGGAGGTCCGAGAGCCGGTCGCCCTGCGCGGGAATCACCTCGATGCGGACCCCCGGGGTCTCCCGCTCGATGCGCGCGATCTCCTCGGGGCCCGGCACCCGGCGCACCACACCGTCGGTGAACCAGCGGTGGTACCACTTCGCCGCCATCGCGTAGGGGCCCTCGCGGTGCGGCATGTGCGGGTCCTCACCCAGGGCGAGACGGACCATGCAGTGGTGGTTGGGCACGCCGTCGACGTACTGGAACAGCTCGGCGTGCGACTGGGAGTGCCGCGGGTTGATCTCCAGCAGGTTGATCTCCTGGGACCGCGGGTCGTAGAAGTACTCGATGCTGAAGGTGGCCGAGTCCATCCCGATCTGCCGCATCACGCGCTCGCTGACGTCGTGCAGCTGCGCGATGACCGGCGGCGGCAGCGTCGAGGGGTACTGGTGGCGCAGGAAGCAGGAGGAGTCCGGGTACTGGATGGAGTCCAGGACCCCGTAGACCGTCACCTCGCCCTGATGGACATAGCCCTCGACGGCCACCTGGACGCCGGACATGGACTCCTCCGCGAGGCAGACCCGGCCGCCCACACCGTTCATCTCCGGCGGCAGGTCGACGCGTTCGAGGACGTGCTCGAAGGGCCGGCCGATGCGCGAAATGCCGTCGCGGATCTCGGAGACGGCCTTGTGGAACTCCTCCTCGTCACCCACTCCGAAGGCGAGCTCCGAGGAGTACGAGAGCGCGGGCTTGAGCCACATCGGGAAGGTCACGTCCTGCGGCGGGCGCGGCGGCTCGGCCGACAGGTCGACCTGCCCGAAACGCGGGTGCCGGTCGGTCACCTTCTGCTGCTCCAGCCGGCTCCAGTACTTGTGCTCGCACTTGACGACCGACTCCAGGCTGGTGCTGCGGGTGCCGTAGCGCTCGCTCAGCATCGGGACGAGGGTGCTGACCGGGAAGTCCCAGTAGCCCACGATCGCGTCGATGCTGCCGTCGAACGCGTCGAGCACGCCCTGGGCCTTGTCGAGCAGCGCGGGCAGGTGCACTTCACCGACCTGGAGCTCCTCGATCGTCAGCAGCTGGTGAAAACGCAGCCGGTCGGCACCCGGGACCTGCTGAAGCGTGGGCAGATTGGCCTCGTCGAGTCCGATCACGAAGACGTTCTTCACCGTCTCGTCAGACACGGCTCTCCTTCCGACGGCGTACGGCCCGAAGGCCGGCTTGCAAGATCCTCGGAGTACCCGTCGCGCCTGCCGGCATTCCGGTCCGGGCATCGCACCCCGTTCCGGGCGGCCGGGACATGCCCGCCGCCGTCCTGGGAACGCGACCCGGGCAAGAACGGCGCGGCCGGTGGAGCCCGCCGCGCCGTGGACGACACCGGCAAAGGGGAAGTTGTGCAGCCCGAGCAGGAAAAGTCCGCACCGCAGGTCGTGTCCGAGCCGGACCCGCCCTACGACTCCGACAAGCAGCAGCGGCCCGGCCTGGAGGCCGAGATGCGTACCGAGCCGCGCTACCGGGCGAGCCGTTACCGGGCGAGCGGGAAGCTGGAGGGGAAGACAGCGCTGATCACCGGCGGCGACTCCGGCATCGGGCGGGCCGTGGCGCTGCTGTACGCACGCGAGGGCGCCGACGTCGCCGTCGTCCATCTGCCCGAGGAGCGGGTGGACGCGGAGCGCGTGCGCGCCGAGGTGGAGGAGCAGGGCAGGCGCTGTCTGCTGCTGCCCGGCGACCTCACCGACCCGGAGTTCTGCCGAGCGGCGGTCGAACGGACGGTGGCGGAACTCGGCGGGCTGAACGTCCTCGTGAGCAACGCCGCCTACCTCAACAGCAAACTGGAGCTGGAGCAGCTGACCGCGGAGGACTTCGACCTGACGTTCAAGACGAACGTCTACGCGTACTTCCACCTGCTCATGGCCGCCCTGCCGCATCTGGAGCCGGGTGACGCGGTCATCGCCACCGCAACCGAGGAGGCCCTCAAGGGCAGCACCACGATGATCGACTACGCCGCGTCCAAGGCGGCGCTGATCACGCTGACCAAGTCCGTCGCGACCCATCTGGCCAAGCGGGGCGTGCGCGCCAACGTGGTCGCGCCGGGCCCGACGTGGACACCCCTCAACGAGGCCGATCCGCACATGCCGCCGGACGGGCTCGCCCACATCGGCAGCGAGGCCCCGCTGGAACGCGCGGCCCAGCCCGAGGAGATCGCGCCGACGTACGTCTACCTCGCCTCCGACGCCGACTCCAGCTACACCGTCGGCGAGGTCATCGCCGTGACCGGCGGCATCGTCGACACGCGGTAGCCCGGCTCACAGCCCGGCGGGCAGGGGCTGCTCCGCCCAGATGGTCTTGCCCGTGGCCGTCTGGCGGCTGCCCCACCGCTCGGCGAGCTGGGCGACGAGCAACAGGCCCCGTCCACCCTCGTCGAAGACCCGGGCCCGGCGCAGGTGCGGCGCGGTGTTGCTGCCGTCGGACACCTCGCAGATGAGGGTCGAGTCGCGGATCAGCCGCAGCTCGATGGGGGCGCCGCCGTACCGCAGGGCGTTGGTGACGAGCTCGCTGACGATCAGTTCGGTGGCGAACTCCGCCTCCGCCAGGCCCCATTCGGCCAGCTGCTCGCCCGCCACCTTGCGGGCCCGGGCCACGGCCGCCGGTTCCGGGGGCAGCTGCCAGGTGCGGACCTTCGCGGCGTCGAGCACGGCCGTCCGCGCCAGCATCAGCACGATGTCGTCCTCGGGCCGGCCGGTCAGCACCGTGCGCAGCACCCGGTCGCAGGTCTCGTCGAGCGTGCCCCCGGGGGTGCTCAGCGCCCGGTGCAGCAGGCCGATCCCGACCTCGACGTCGTGGTCGGGCGCCTCGATCAGGCCGTCGGTGTAGAGGACGAGCACGCTGTTCTCCTCCAGGTGCACCTCGGAGGCCTCGAACGGCAGGCCGCCCAGCCCCAGCGGCGGCCCGGCCGGCAGATCAAGGAACCGTACGCCGCCCCCCGGGGTGACCAGCGCGGGCGCCGGGTGCCCGGCGCGCGCCAGGGTGCAGCGCCGGGACACCGGGTCGTACACCGCGTACAGGCAGGTGGCCCCGACCTGCCCCGAGGCCTCCTGCGCGCCCCGCACCTCCGGGCCCTCCTCCCGGTCCAGCCGGATGACGAGGTCGTCCAGCTGGGTGAGCAGCTCGTCGGGCGCGAGATCGACGTCCGCGAGCGTCCGCACCGCCGTCCGCAGCCGGCCCATCGTGGCCGACGCCTGGATGCCGTGACCCACCACGTCACCCACCACCAGGGCGACGCGGGCGCCGGACAGCGGGATCACGTCGAACCAGTCGCCGCCGATGTCCGCGCCGGCCCCGGTCGGCAGGTAGCGGTAGGCGACGTCCATCGCCGCCAGCTCCGGAGGCCGCTCGGGGAGCAGGCTCCGCTGAAGCGCCAGCGCCGTGCGGCGTTCGCGGGTGTACCGGCGGGCGTTGTCCACGCTCACCGCCGCCCGGGCGACGATCTCCTCCGCGAGCAGCAGATCGTCCTCGCTGAACCACTCCTGCGTCCGGTGCCGGAGGAAGTGCACCAGGCCCAGGGTCACACCCCGGGCCCGCAGCGGCACCATCATCACCGAATGGATCAGGTGCCGGGACACCGTCTCGGCGCGGGCGGGGGAGGACTCCAGCCACTCCCGCAGCTCCGGGTCCCCGGGCCGGTGCCGGACGCCGCGGCCGGCGTTCAGGGTCCTCAGCGGCAGCGTCCCCACCGGGTAGCGGGTCGTCTCGCCCGAGGCGACCACCGACTCGGGGCAGCCCTGGAGCACCGACAGCTGCGCGGTGCGCCGCACGGCGACCGGTGTGTCCGGCGGCAGCGGTCCCGGCTCGTCCCCGAGGGCGACGGACTCCAGCAGGTCCACGGTGACGAAGTCCGCGAACCCGCCGGTCACGGCCACCTCGGCCATCTCCTCGGCCGTCCGGGTCACGTCCAGGGTGCTGCCGATGCGCACACCGGCCTCGTTGAGCACCGCCAGCCGGCGGCGGGCCCAGTACTGCTCCGTCGTGTCGAACACAGTCGCCGACATGCCGTGGACCGTGCCGGTCTCGTCCTTCAGGGGCGCCAGGAACATGGACCAGGCGTGCGGCCGGGTCTGGCCCGGGGACTTGGCGTACTCCTCGTGGAAGATCATCTCGCCGGTGCGCAGGACCTCGCGCTGAAGGCGGTCGTACTCGTCGAAGGGCGGGTTCGGCTCGATCTCCCACAGCGTGAGGCCCTTCATGTCCTCCTCGGACCTGCCCATGACCTCGGACATGATCTCGTTGGCCGCCACCAGCCGGGCATCGCGGTCGTAGACCGCCACCGGCACGGGGAGCTGGGCGAGGGTGAGGTCCCACAGCGGCAGGGACCCCTGCTGGGGCGGGGCCGCCGGGTACACCGGCACGGTGCCGGTCACGAGCCACAGCCGCCCGCCCCCCGCGTCCGACAGCGGCGTCCCCTGGAGCCGGACCACGACGTGGTTGCCGTTCCGGTGCCGCAGCGCCACGTCTCCGGCCCAGCGCCGGCCTTCGGCCGCGTGCCGCTGCGTGGACTCCGGGAGCCGGGCGGCGAGCAGGTCGGTGACGGGCCTGCCCAGGAGTTCGGCGGGTTCGTAGCCGAGCAGACGGCGAGCGCCGTCGCTCCACACCATGATCGCCCCGTCGGCGTCGACGACGACCACCAAGTCGTCCGGTACGCGTCCCTCCACGGTGCCTCCGGGTGTGCCGCCCCAGCCTGCTCACGGTTCCCTGCACCGATTGTCCCGCTACCGTCCCGCTGCGGCTCGTCTGCCGCGAGGCGCCGCGATGACCAGCACGAACACCCGGACGGCCGGGCAGATCGGCTGCTCGGACCCCCGGCGGGAGCCGTCAGCCGGCCAAGCGCTCCACCAGCAGGAACGCGCCGATGACGATCATCATCGCGCCGGAGACGCGGGTCACCGCCCGGGCCGCGGCGGGCCTGGCCCTCAGGACCGTGCGGGCCAGGACTCCGACGGTGAGGTAGACGACGGCGCAGGCGGTCATGTGCAGCGAGCCGAGCAGGCCGGTCTGGCCCGCGACCGGCCAGGCCCCCGCGGGGTCGATGAACTGCGGGAACAGGGAGAAGTAGAGCAGCAGGGCCTTGGGGTTCAGGCCGCTGGTCCCGATGCCCCTGAGCATGACCCGCAGACGTGAGGTGCCCTCGGGGCCCGCCGTCTCCCCGGCGGCCGTCAAGGCGGCCGGCTGCCGCAGCACTCCCCAGCCGAGCCACACCAGGTAGCCGGCCCCGGCCACGGTCAGCGCGGTGAGCACCGTCGCCGAGCCGGCCACGATGACCACCAGACCCGCCACGGCGAGCAGGGTGTAGCCCGCATATCCGGCGACCAGCCCGGCGACCGCCGGCACGACCGACCGGTCCCGCAGGCCGGACGTGATCGCGTAGGCCCAGTCCGCGCCGGGGGTGAATATCAGCAGCAGATCCACTGCCAGGAAGGCCGCCAGCGTGGTCGTGTCCATCGATCGTTCCCTCTCACATGCCGTGGTGCGAGAGGAAGGTTAGGGCGGATCGCGCCGAAGGTGTTCCCTTCTTTACTCCTGGATCGCGCTGCCTGAGGCAGAATCTTCTCCATGGATGCCCTGGACCGGAAAATTCTCACCGAGCTACAGCTGGACGGCCGTCTCACGGTCACCGAGCTGGCCGCGCGCGTGAAGCTGAGCGTGTCGCCCTGCCACCGCAGGCTGCGCGACCTCGAACGCGAGGGTGCGATCCGCGGCTATCGCGCGGTGGTGGACCCGTCCGCCGTCGGCCTCGACTTCGAGGCCCTCGTCTTCGTCACCATGCGCCTGGAGGACGCCGACACGGTCTCCGCGTTCGAGGAGGCCGTGGCCGCCGTCCCGCATGTGCTCCAGGCCCAGCGGCTGTTCGGAGACCCCGACTACCTCCTGCGCGTCGCGGCCACCGACCTGACCGCCTTCCAGCAGCTCTACGACCAGCAGCTCGCCCGGCTCCCCGGCGTCCAGCGCCTCAACTCCACCCTCGTCATGAAGCACGTCGTCGACGACCGCCCGCTGCCCGAGTGAGCGTCCCTCGCGCGGGCGGCCGCTCTCAGCCGCCCAGCCCGCCGGCGAACGGCATCGACCGCCACTGCTCGACCGCCGGCTTGAGCGCGTCCACCAGCAGGGGCAACTGCGGCGCGAGCGCGAGACAGGCCACCGCGCGGGACATGCCCACCGCGTTGACGACCCGCAGCACGTCCTGGTCCAGCCGGCGCAGCCCCAGCCGCCCGGCCGCTTCGTCGTAAGCGGCCTCGCACTCGGGGCCGAGGGCCGCCAGGTCCCACTCGACCGGCCCGAGCGTGGTCAGTTCGAAATCGGAGTACAGGACGCCGCCCGGGCCGGAGACGATGTTGGCCGCCGGGGCGTCCCCGTGGACCGGCTGCAACCCGATGCCGGGGAACACCGCCTCGAACCCCGCCCGTGAGGCGACGACCGGCTCCAGGACCTCCCACTCGCGTCGCGCCCGGTCGAGATCGGCCGGCTCCAGGAGATCGGGGCGCGCTTCGAGCGCGGCGAGCCCGTCGGTGACGAACCGCGGTTCGGCCGCCGACAGGAACGGCAGCTCACCCGGGTAGGAGCGCAGCGCGAGGTGCAGGTCGGCGACCAGGGCGGCCTGGCGAACGAAATCCGGCTCGGCGCTCTGGTCCAGCTCGACGAACTGCCAGAACGTCATCGAGAACCCGTCGCGCAGCACGGGCTCACGCGGCACGAGCGGACTCGGCGGGATCACCGGGTGTCCCTGGTCGGCGAGCCACCCCGCCACAGCCAGCTCCTGCCGCTGCCGGGCGGCCTGGTAGCCGGCATCGGCGTACGACGGCAGGACGGTCGGCACCCTGACCACCACGGGTGACGGAGCCAGGTGCACCACGACGGAGAACACGTCGTAGACGACCCTCGCGTCGGCCACCTCCAGCCCCAGATCGCGTCCCGCGGCGACGGCGGCGGCCAGGGCACGGGAGGTGCGGGCGGACATCTGATCAGGTGTCATGAACCCTTCCATGGGGCCGATGCTGTCATGCCGGACACGGGCGGCGCACCGGGTTAAGGAGCACCGGCCGCCCGTCCCGCCATGGCGGACCCACGGCCTGGCCGCAGACGCGTCAACGAGCGGGGCGGAGCGGGAACATCCCCGCGGGCCGGCTCGTTGCACCTGAGTTCGCCCACGTCGAGTCCGCCCGTGTCGCCGACCCAAGGAGCATCGTGCCCGAGACCGCGCCGTCCACCGTTCTGACCGCACCCCCGGCCCTGAGCGCGCAGGCCGAGCGGCTGATCGAGCTCGGAGTGCACGAGATCGCCGGCCTGCCCCCCGAGGAGATCCGCACCTTCGCCGCGCGCGCCGAAGCCGGGGCCGACGGCCGGGGCGCCCTGCTGGCCGTGCACCCGGACCGGGCCCCCGCCTCGGCCCTCGCGCCGCTGCTGCGCCGCGAAGACAAGCCGGGCTTCGTCGTCGTCGACATGCCCGACGTCGACGAGTTCGCACCCTGCGCCCTCGAACTGCCCGACGCCCCGCTCTATCTCGTCCACGGCATCGACCGCGGCGACCGCATGGCCAACTGGTCCCCGGACGAGGCACTGCCCGCCCTCACCAAGGAGGACCGCACCCCGCTGGTGCTCACCGAGGGCATCCACTGGGTGCTCCAGCAGCCCGAGGCTCTGGAGCGGAACCTCTGCTTCATGACCATCGGCTCCCGGCTGCGCAAGCCCAACGGCGGCTTCGACGCCCGCACTCCGGCCATCTGGATCAGCAACGGCACCGGCCGGGACGGCCGCGAGCGCCGCAACGCGCCGAAGGTCGGCTGGTGCTGGTGGAACAACCGGCACACCTGGCTGGGTTTCGCCTCCACGACGGGCCGCCGGGGCTGAGTCCCGTCACTGCGCGAACCGGGTGGGCGGCGCCGGCCGCCCCGCGGTCGGTGCGCCGAGGCCCGCACGGGCCTCGTCCCGTACGTCCGCGGGCACACGGTCCTCCAGGGCGAGCGCGGCCCGGTACTCCGCGGCAGCCTCGGCCCGCTCGCCGAGGCACGCCGGCGCATGGGCCAGACGCAGGTGCACCTTGCCCGCCTGCCTGAGCGGCAGACGATCGTGGCGCGCGGGCGCCGCCTCGCCGACGGCGTCCCGCAGCCGGCCGAGGTACGCGTGGGCCCACGCCTGCTGGAGGACGTCACCGGCCGCCTCGGCCGGACGCAGCGCCTCCGTGGCCGCCGCCACCGCTTCGTCGTGCCGGCGAGCGCAGGCCCGGTACGCCCGGGCGAGGCAGTCGCGGCGCCGCCCCGGCCGCCGTGCCCGCGGCCGTGCCGCCGGACGCCTTCTGGCCATTGGGTGATGCATCAACCGTGTTTACACTCTCCCCATGGGAGAGACGGTGCGATGGCTGACGCCGGAGGAGCAGCGCGCGTGGCGCGGATTCGTCCGGCTGCACGAGCGGCTCGGCGGGCGGCTGGGACGCCTGCTGCAGTCCGAGTCGCAGCTGTCGGCGGCGGATTTCGCGGTGCTGGTCCACCTGACGGACAGTCCGCAAGGGCGGCAGCGCCACCAGGATCTGGCCCGGTCCCTGGAGTGGGAGAAGAGCCGGACGTCCCACCACATCGCGCGGATGGCCGGACGCGGCATGGTCGTCCGGGAGGAGTGCCCCGAGGACGGGCGCGGCGCGTTCGTGGTGATCACGGACGCCGGGCGCGAGGCGATCGAGGCCGCCGCACCCCGCCATGTCGCGGCGGTGCGTGACCTGTTCCTGGACCATGTCACGCCCGCCGAACTGCGGGTGCTGACCGAGATCTCCGAGCGCGTCATCCGCAGGATGGACGAGGACCCCTTCTGACCCGCAAGGGGGCGGGCCGTCGAGCGCCGTGCCGCCGCTGCCCTGTCCTCGGCGCGTTCACGGCCGGTCCGGCGCCTGCGGCCGCACGGGATGCCGGCTCAGGACCGACACCCGGTTGAACGCGCCGATGGTGATCGCCACCCAGATCACGGCGGAGATCTGGTCCTCGGTCAGCACCTGCCGGGCCGTCACGTAGGCGTCCGACTGCGCCGCGGTGTCCGCCGGATCGTTCGCCGCCTCCGCGAGTCCGAGCGCCGCGCGCTCGACGGGGGTGAACAGCTCGGTGTCCCGCCAGGCCGGCAGCACCGCCAGCCGCTGCGACGACTCGCCCGCGCGCAGGGCCTTCCTGGTGTGCAAGTCGAGGCAGAAGGCGCAGCCGTTCAGCTGGGAGACGCGGAGGTTGACCAGTTCCACCGTCGTCCGGTCGAGCCCTGCCTCGGCGGCCGTCGCCCGGACCGCCTCCGAGGTCTGCACCAGGGCGTTGAAGGCCTTGGGGCTCTGCTTGTCGATGAAGATCCTCCGGGACGCCGGACCGGTGGTTCCGTCGCTCACTCCACGCCTCCCTGCGCTGTGGCCGTCAGTCGGCCTCCGTGGCATATCCTAGTTGATGTGACAACTAGAATGGGTGAGAGGTGGTCCCGGTGAGCAATGTCGAAACCGACCCGGCCGCGCTGAGGTGCGGAACGGCCGTCGACGGCGACCGTCCGGGCACGGCACCCCGGATCGACGTGCTGTCGGCGCGCGACGTGCCCCTGGGCGGACCACGGGCCCTGCTCGTACGCCGGACACTGCCGCAGCGGGCCAGGACACTGATCGGGGCTTGGTGTTTCGCCGACCACTACGGCCCGGTCGACGCCGGTGCGACGGGCATGGACGTGCCCCCGCATCCGCACACCGGTCTTCAGACGGTCAGCTGGCTGTTCAGCGGTGAGATCGAACACCGCGACTCCCTCGGCACCCACGCCCTGGTCCGGCCCGGCGAGATGAACCTCATGACCGGCGGGTACGGCATCGCCCATTCGGAGGTCTCCACCCCGGACACCACCGTCCTCCACGGCGTCCAGCTGTGGGTGGCACTGCCCGAGGAGCACCGGAACGCCGCCCGGGACTTCCAGCACCACGTGCCGCGCCCCGTGCGGGCCGACGGCGCCGAGATCAAGGTGTTCCTCGGCTCGCTCGCCGGCAGCACCTCACCGGTGCGGACGTTCACGCCCCTGCTCGGCGCCGAGATCGTCCTCGAACCGCACGCGACGCTCACCCTCGCCGTGGACACCGCATTCGAGCACGGCCTCCTCGTCGACAGCGGGGACGTCCGCCTCATGGGCACCCCGCTGCGCCCGGCGGAACTGGGCTACGTCCCCTGCGGCACCGACACCCTGACGGTGGCCAACGAGTCCGACGCGCCCGCGCGCACCGTCCTGCTCGGCGGCCCTCCCTTCGAGGAGGAGATCGTCATGTGGTGGAACT
The DNA here is from genome assembly GCF_009872555.1 of Streptomyces sp. SID5643. Taxonomy (NCBI): domain Bacteria; kingdom Bacillati; phylum Actinomycetota; class Actinomycetes; order Kitasatosporales; family Streptomycetaceae; genus Streptomyces; species Streptomyces sp. SID5643. The sequence goes on along the minus strand of NZ_WWIC01000354.1, from coordinate 80,070 downwards.
TCATCGGCCGCAGCCACGAGGACATCGTCCGGGCCCGGGAGGACTGGCAGGCCGGCTCCGACCGCTTCGGCGCCGTCGAGGGCCACCCCGGACGCCGCCTGCCCGCGCCCGCCCTGCCGAACGCCGTCATCACACCGCGCGGGAACCCCGCCCGCCGCTGAGATTTCGACGGGCCGGGCACCCGCGCCGCCCAAGTCCCCCTGCCACACCCACATGAAAGGCACCCGATGAGCGAGCCCTCCGCCGTTCCTTCCGTCCAGCGGTCGGACACCGAGCAGCTGTACGCGATCCTGGTCGACGGACGCCGTGCCGGGCTGACGGCCTACCGCGACCGCGGGCAGCAGCGCGTCTTCTTCCACACCGAGATCGACGACGCCTTCGCCGGCCAGGGCCTGGCCGGGGAGCTGGTCCGGCAGGCACTCGCCGACGTGCGCGCGTCGGGCAAGCGGATCGTGCCGGTCTGCCCGTACGTCGCGGCGTACCTCAAGCGCCATGACGGGTTCGCCGACATCACCGACCCCGTGACGCCGGACGTCCTGGAATGGCTGAAGGAACGCATGCCCTGAGAAGAAGGGCGCGCTGTGAGACCGGGGCGCCCGTACCGGCTCAGTCCGCCGGAGCGGCGCCCCGGGCCGGACCACCCGTACCGCCCCGCAGCGCCTGGTACACGGACCACACGACAGCCACCAGCGGTACGGCCACCACCGCCCCGATCACCCCGGCCGCCACCGCCCCGCCCACCACCGCCAAGGCGACCACCACCGGGTGCAGCCGGACGGCCCAGCTCATCACGATCGGGTGCAAGAGGTGGCCCTCGATCTGGCCGATGACCACGATCAGGGCCACGACCACCAGGGCGATCAGCGGCCCCTTCGACGCCAGGGCGACGACGGCGGCGACCGCCAGGGCGATGGGCGAGCCGATCAGCGGGATGAACGCCGCGAGGAACTCCAGCAGGGCCAACGGCACGGCCAGCGGCACCCCGAGGGCGAACAGGGCGATTCCGACGAGGACCGCGTTGGTCGCCGCCACCAGCAGGATGCCGTGCGTGTAACCGGTGAAGGTCCGCCAGGCCGCCCCGGCCCCGACCGCGAACCGCTGCCGGGCCCGGACGGGAAGCTGATCGCACAGCCACTGCCACTGCCTCTCACCGGAGTGCGTGAAGAAGACCGCGCAGAACAGGGCCAGCGCGAGCACGGTCAGCACCTCGACCAGCCGGCTCGCGCCGCTGACCGCCGTGCTGATGACGGTGGAGCGGTGGTCGGACAGGAGCTTGCCGATCCGGGACTGGAGGTCGTCGAACGCGTCCGCGGGCAGCCGGAAGGGCGGTTCCTCCAGCCGTCGCTCGATCCGGTCGATCCCGGCCACGAACTCCTTCTCCAGCCCGCTCCGCTGGTCGGCCACGGTCTCACCCACCAGGGCCAGCGCCCCGAGGACGAGGACGATGCCGGCGAGGAGCGCGGCGGCGACCGCGAGCGGCCGGGGCATGAACCGGGCCAGCAGACCGGCCACCGGGCGGAGCACCGCGGTGATGACGAGACCGAGGAACACGGCGACGGCGATCCGGTGGAACTCCCCGAGCACCGAGAAGGCGAAGCGGACGACGATGCCGACCGCGATCAGCCGCCAGGCGTACGCGGCGGCGGTCCGCAGCACGTCCGGTACCCGCGACTCGGCGTCGTCCGGGCGCGGCAGCGCCGAGGCGGGTGGATCGGGGGGCGTCGACATCTCATGCCCGTACCACCCCGGACCCGGCGGACCGCGGGGCACGCCCGGAATTCCCCCGAAGGCCGGTACCGCCGGGCCGGACGGGCCACGCCGGGCAGCGTGCCGTCGTCACTCCCGGCCTGGCCACCGTCGAGGCGGAGTCGACCGTCGGCGCCCCGAGCGGGCAGCCGCTCACCCCCCCCCACACGCGCGTGCCGGCGTGGAACGGACCCCGGAACATCCCCGGCTGATCCGGGCGTTCCACGACGTGGTCCCCGCGTCCCGCCCGGCGCGGTCTGCCCGCGCCCCGCCTCCTCCGGACGGACCCCTCAGCGCACGGGGAAACCGAAGGAGTACCCCTGCTCCTTCAGCCACGGCAGGAGCTGCCGCAGTGCGGCGACGGTCTGCGAGCGGTCTCCTCCAGCGTCGTGGAAGAGGAGGGTCGGGCCGTTGGAGATCTCGTTCTTGACCGTGGCGACGATGGCGTTCGCACCGGGGCGCTCGAAGTCCTTGGAGTCGATGTTCCAGCCGAGCGGGCGCATGCCGCGGGACGCGGCGAGGTGACGGCTGGAGGGGGTGAAGGCCCCTCCGGGAGCCCGGTAGTACAGCGGGCGGACACCTCCGGAGGCTTCGGTGATCATGCGCTCGGCGTCCCTGATCTGCTCCGACTGGTAGGCCTCGGACTTGTGATCCATGGTGACGTCGTGCGAGACCGTGTGGTCGCAGAGCCGGTGCCCGGCCGCCACGACCGCCTTGACCAGGCCGGGGTGGGCGCGAGCCTGCGTGCCCACCATGCAGAACGTGGCCTTCACACCGTTGTCCCGCAGGACCTGGAGCACTTCAGGCGTCCAGACGGGGTCCGGTCCGTCGTCGATGGTGATGTTGACGCCCCGGGAACCGGCGTCCGAGGCGTGCACGATGCCCGCCGGCACGGACGCCGCCTTCCGGCCCTCGGACGCGGCGGGAGGCGCCGCGACGCCCCGGTCGGGCCGGCCCTCGCCGGAACCGAGGTGCGCGTTCCAGAACGAGGTCAGACCGGCCACCGCGGTCACCCCGAGCGCCGCTGCCAGCACTTTGGCGTACCATCCCCGTCCGCCGTTTCCCACCATGTCCGCTGTTCCTTCGCCGTCGCCGTGGTGCCCGTGCACACGGCAAGAGGGCGGCCGGCGGCCGGCGGATCCGTCTGTTACCGATCACGGACAATCCCGCTGCCCGGCGGTGTCACGACGGCCCTGCGGCGGTCTCGAAGCAGTGGCGGGCTGGTGGCAGGGCGTTGGTGGGGTTGTCCCAGGGTGCCTCAGCCGGTTTCGCGGTCCAGTACGCGGCGGGCCGCTTCGGCCTCGGCCGCCGGGGGCGAGAGCTCGTCGAGGGTGTCGAGTTCGTCGTCCGCTTCCAGCTCCCGTTCCCAGGCCGCCGCGAGCTGTTCCTGCTCCTGGCGCGGCCTGGTGCCGACCGCTTCGCGGTGCTCCGGGTCCAGAGCCGCAAGGAAGCGGGCGAGGGAATCCGTGGTCATGCGGGGCTCCTTGTCGTGGGGGAGGGGTGCCACCCGCCCCAGCATGGCTGAACCCCTCCGCGCCGGCCCGCTCGACACAGCCGGGGACGCCGCGTCGCCCGGGCGATGATCATGAGACACCCGTTCTCGTCCCGAGAACCCGGGTTTCCGGCCCTGATCGATGCCGGATCCTGGAACCGCGATCACCCAGAGGAAGGCAGCCCCGTCATGACCAGCACGTTCCGTCCTGACTTCGGACTCACCGCGCAGGACTACGGCCGCCACCGCGCCGGCTTCCCACCGCAGATCGTCACCCACCTGTACCGGCACGGCATCGCCTTCCCCGGCAAGGACGTACTCGACCTCGGGACCGGCACCGGCGCCCTGGCCCGCCTGTTCGCGCAGGCGGGGGCACGGGTGACCGGCCTCGACCCGGCCGCGCCGCTGCTGGAGCAGGCCCGCGAGCTCGACCGGGAGGCCGGGGTGGAGACCCGCTACCGCGTGGGCACGGCGGAGTCGACGGGACTGCCGGACGGGTCGTACGACGTGGTGGCGGCCGGCCAGTGCTGGCACTGGTTCGACGCGCCGAGGGCCACGGCGGAGATACGGCGGCTGCTGCGGCCGGGCGGGCGGGTGGTCGTCGCCCACTTCGACTGGCTGCCCCTGCCGGGCAACGTGGTCGAGGCGACCGAGGAGCTGATCCTCTCCTTCAACCCGGCCTGGACGCTGGGCGGCGGCACCGGTCTGCACCCGCGCTGGCTGACCGACCTGGCCACGGCGGGCTTCACCGGCATCGAGACCTTCTCCTTCGACGTGGCCGTGCCGTATCCGCCGGAGGCGTGGCGGGGGCGGATCCGGGCCAGTGCCGGGGTGGGGGCGAGCCTGCCGCCGGAGGAAGTGGAACGCTTCGACGAAGCCCTCCGCCGGGTGCTGGACGACCGCTTCCCCGGTGAGGTGATCCACGTTCCGCACCGCACCTGGGCCGTTGTGGCCACGAGGGGCCAAGCGGACTGAACCGCCCCGTCCGGCCCGGTGAACCACCACGAGTCGGACGGCTCTGTTCGGCCAGTCGGACATTGTTCGAAACCTCTTGACGCTGCCCCGGGTACCGACTGAAACTCTCGCAACACACTTCACGTGCGTGTAACGGCAGGCCCACGGCAAGGACATGCCGTCGCCTCGTCGGCTCCTCCCTCTTTTCCGTACCGCTGCCTTGTCCGTCATCAGCCATGCCTCAGCAGGGAACCTCGACATGACGCACGCCGCACGACTCCGCAGCCGCGCGAGACGCCGGGCGGGCCATCTCGCCGGACTGACCGCCGCGTCGATGCTGCTCACCCTCGCCGGACCCGTCGCCTCCGCACAGGCCGCACCGGCGGCCCCGACGGCCGAAGCCGCGGACATCACCGACGGCCTGGCGCTGTGGTACAAGCTCGACGCCGGCTCCGGCGGCACCGTGCCCGACGCCTCCGGCAACGGCCGCGACGGCACGGTCAGCGGCACCGCCGACTGGTCCGCATCCGGCCAGGGGCTCGCCTTCAACGGGTCGGACACCTACATCAAGGTGCCGGACGACGTCATGAAGGGCATGAACGCGATCACCGTCTCCATGGACGTGCTGATCGACCCCGCCCAGAGCACGCCCTACTTCCTCTACGGCTTCGGCAACACCAGCGCGGGCAGCGGCAACGGCTACCTGTTCACCACCGGCAACTCCTTCCGCACCTCCGTCGCGACGGGCAACTGGTCGACCGAGCAGACCACCAAGCCGTCCGACTCCCACAACCTGACCCGCGGGGTGTGGAAACACATCACCTACGCCCAGACCGGCTCCACGGGCGTGCTCTACGAGGACGGCGTCGAGGTGGGCCGCAATACCTCGGTCACCACCACGCCGGGCGCCATCGGCTCCGGCATCACCAAGGCCAACTACGTCGGCAGATCCGTCTACGACGGCGACAACCTCTTCAAGGGCCGGATACGCGACTTCCGGGTGTACGACCGTGCCCTGGACGGCTCGGAGGCCGAGCAGCTCTCCCTCCCCGTCGCCACGCAGGGCGTCGCCGACGACAAGGAGGCCCTCAGCCTCGGCGACACCAGCGGCGTCACCTCCGATCTGGACCTGCCGAAGACCGGCCCGGCGGGCGGCTCCGCCATCACCTGGGCCAGCGACAACCCGTCCGTGGTGTCCGCCGCCGGCAAGGTGACCCGCCCCGAGGCCGGCTCACCCGACGGCCGCGCCACCCTCACGGCGACCCTGAAGAAGGGAACCGTGACCGGCACCAAGACCTTCGGCGTCACGGTCCGGCCCGCGCTCGACGACGCCGCCGCCACCCGGGAGGCCGCGGAGGCGCTCACGGTCCACAACCTCGACGACGCCCGCGGCAACCTCACCCTGCCGGGCACCGGCACCTACGCCACGACCGTCACCTGGTCCTCCGCGAAGCCGGACGTCGTCTCCGCCGACGGCGAGGTCCACCGTCCCGCGCACGGAGACGGTGCCACCACCGTCGAACTGACCGCCACCGTCACCAAGGGCGAGGCGAAGGCCACCCGCGTCATGACGGCCAAGGTGCCCGAACTGCCCGCCGAGGCGGCCCTCAAGGGCTACATGTTCAGCTACTTCACCGGCGAGGGCACCTCGGACGGCGAACAGCTCTACGCCGCCCTCAGCAAGGGCAACGACCCGCTGCACTGGCGCGAACTGAACGACGGCAAGCCGGTCCTCACCTCCACACTGGGAGAGAAGGGCCTGCGCGACCCGTTCATCATCCGCTCCCCGGAGGGCGACAAGTTCTACCAGATCGCCACCGACCTCCGGATCTACGGCAACGGCGACTGGGACGCCTCCCAGCGCACCGGCAGCAAGTCCATCATGGTCTGGGAGTCCACCGACCTGGTGCACTGGACGAACCAGCGCCTGGTCAGGGTCTCACCCGACAGCGCGGGCAACACCTGGGCGCCGGAGGCGTTCTACGACGCCGAGCGCGGCGAGTACGTCGTCTTCTGGGCGTCGAAGCTGTACGACAACGCCGACCACTCCGGCGACACGTACAACCGCATGATGTACGCCACCACCCGCGACTTCCACACCTTCAGCGAGCCCAAGGTCTGGATCGACCGCGGCTACTCGGTCATCGACTCCACGATGATCCGCCACGACGGCACGTACTACCGCCTCTCCAAGGACGAGCGGAACAACACCTCCTCCACCCCCAACAGCAAGTTCATCTTCCAGGAGAAGAGCGACTCGATCCTGAGCCCGGCCTGGACCCCGGTCGCCGAGGGCATCGGCAAGGGCGCGATGAACGCCGCCGAGGGACCGCTGGTGTTCAAGTCCAACACCGAGGAGAAGTGGTACGCCTTCCTCGACGAGTTCGGCGGCCGCGGCTACATCCCCTTCGAGACGACCGACCTCGACTCCGGCACCTGGACCCCCTCCACCGGCTACGACCTCCCGGCCAAGCCCCGCCACGGCACCGTGCTGCCGGTCACCCAGGCCGAGTACGACCGGCTGCTGCGCGCCTACCAACCCGACCAGATCGTGAAGAGCGTCGAGGACGTGTCGGTGAAGACCCGGGTCGGTGACGCCCCGGTCCTGCCGGCCACGGTGATCGCCGAGTACGCCGACGGTGCCAAGCGGCCCGTCTCCGTCGACTGGGAGGACGTCCCGGCCTCGAAGTACGCCCGGCCCGGCACCTTCACGGTCACCGGCAGCCTGCCGAGCGGCGCCGCGGTCCCGGTCCGGGCCGAGGTCACCGTGTCCGAGGAAGGACCGGACATCCCGGCCGGCCTCCTGCTGCACTACGACTTCGACGAGGCGGGCGGCAGCATCGCCCGTGACTCCAGCGGGCACGGCCACCACGGCACGTACGTCCGCACGCCGGACTTCGGCACCGGTGTGGAGGGCGGCTCGTTCAAGATGTCCGGCGGCTCCGACTCGCCGTACGTGAGGATCCCGAACGGCGTGCTGAAGAACGCCGGCAGCGTGACGGTGTCGACGTACGCCAAGTGGAAGGGCGGCGGCAGCTTCCAGTGGTTGTTCGGGCTCGGACCCGACAGCGACAAGTACCTGTTCGCCACCCCCTCCAACGGCGGCTCCAGCCTCTACTCGGCCATCACCAAGGCGAGTTGGTCGGCGGAGTCCAAGCTCACGGCCGGCTCGCAGCTCACGCCCGGCCAGTGGCGGCACGTCACGGTGACGCTGGACGGCGCCACCGGCACGATGATCCTGTACGCCGACGGCGTCGAGGCGGCCCGCACGACCACCACCATCAAGCCGTCCGAGCTGTACGACGCGGCCAAGGACCACAGCGGCTACATCGGCCGCTCCCTGTACGCGGCCGACCCCTCCTTCGGCGGCGAGGTCGACGACTTCCGCATCTACGACCGTGCCCTCACCGGCACCGAGGTCATGCGACTCAGCGGCAACACCGCGGGCATCGCCAAGGTGACGCACCCGGCGCTCAAGGTCGACGCCCTCGTCGACAACGCGGCCGGCACGATCACCCTGCCGATGAAGGCGGGCACCGATCTCACCGCCCTGGCTCCGGAGTTCACGCTCGCCGAGGGCGCGACGATCAGCCCCGCGTCCGGCAGCGTGCGTGACCTCACCGAGCCCGTGACGTACGAGGTCACCGGGTCCGACGGCAAGAAGCGCACCTGGAAGGTCTCGGCGCTGATCATGAAGACCCCGGTCCTGCCGGGTCTGAACGCCGACCCGGACATCGTGCGCTTCGGCGACACCTTCTACCTCTACCCGACGACCGACGGCTTCGAGGGCTGGAGCGGCACGCAGTTCAAGGCCTACTCCTCGAAGGACCTGGTCCACTGGAAGGACCACGGCGTCATCCTCGACCTGGGGCCGGACGTCGGCTGGGCGGACAGCAGGGCCTGGGCGCCCGCGATGACGGAGAAGGACGGCAAGTACTACTTCTACTTCTGCGCCGACGCGAACATCGGCGTGGCCGTCTCCGACTCGCCCACCGGGCCGTTCAAGGACGCCCTGGGCAAGCCGCTGCTGAAGGCCGGTGACTTCCGCGGCCAGATGATCGACCCGGCGGTCTTCACCGACGACGACGGCAAGCAGTACCTGTACTGGGGCAACGGCCGTGCCTACGTCGTCCCGCTGGGCGACGACATGACCTCCGTCGACACCTCGAAGGTCACGGACATCACCCCGAGCGGCTACAACGAGGGCACCTTCGTCATCAAGCGCAAGGGCACCTACTACTTCATGTGGTCGGAGAACGACACCCGGGACGAGAACTACCGCGTCGCCTACGCGACCGGTCCCTCGCCCACCGGACCGTGGACCAAGCGGGGCGTGATCCTGGAGAAGGATTTGTCCCTGGGCATCAAGGGCCCGGGCCACCACTCCGTCGTCCACGTCCCGAACACCGACGACTGGTACATCGCCTACCACCGCTTCGCCATCCCCGGAGGTGACGGCACCCACCGCGAAACCACCATCGACAAACTGGAGTTCGGGCCCGACGGCCTGATCGAGAAGGTCGTTCCGACCCTGGGCGGCATCGACCCGGTCACCGTCGTCCACGCCGGGCCGGACGTCACCGGCAGCGAAGGCGGGGCGATCACCCTCGCCGGCACCGTCTCCGGGGCGGGCAGCCCGAAGTGGACCGTCCAGGACGGCGCCCCGTGCGCGGTCAAGGAGCCCGCAGCGGCCCGCACGACCCTCACCTGCACCGACGACGGCACCTTCCAGGTCACCCTGACCGGCGGACGCGGCACCGACACGGTGACCGCCAAGGTCTCCAACGCCGACCCGTCGATCACCTCCGCCAAGGGCCCCGGCTCGCCCCTCTCGGTGGGCAAGGCCGCCGTCGTCACCGCGTCCTTCGACGACCCGGGCACGAGCGACCGCCACACCTGCAAGGTCGACTGGAAGGACGGCAGCCGGCCGGCCACCGGCACGGTCAACGGCTCCGGCTGCCGGGCCGCACACGTCTACGACGACGCGGGCATCCACCGCCCGGTCGTCACGGTCACCGACGACGACGGCGGCACGGACACCACCACACTCCCGGAACTGATCGTCTACGACCGGACGGCCGGTCCCGTGGCCGGCGCCGGCACGATCCCCTCGCCGGCCGGTGCCTACCCGGCCGGGCCGGGGCTGACCGGGAAGGCGGCGTTCACCCTGGCCGCCCAGTACCGGAAGGGAGCCACCGTCCCCACCGGCAAGGCCACGTTCGTCTTCGGTCCGGCCAAGCTCATCTTCCGCTCCACCGGCTCCGACTGGCTCGTGGTGAACGGCTCCCGGGCCGTGTACCAGGGCAGCGGCACGGTCGGCGGCAAGAGGGGCTACGCCTTCCGAGTCACCGCCACGGACCGCCCGGACACCTTCCGCATCAGGATCTGGAAGAAGTCCACCGGCGACATCGTCTACGACAACAGGACCGGCGCCGGCACGAAGGGCGTCATCACCGTGGGAGACCACCGGCCCTAGACCGGTCCCCGTCACCGGTAGGGGCGCCTGACGGACAGCTGTCCGTCAGGCGCCGTCCTCTGTGCTTCCCCCACCCGCCGCCCGGAGCATCTGGCTCGCGGCCAGCTCGCGGTAGAGGGCGCTGCCGGCCAGCAGTTCCTCGTGGCGTCCGCCGGCGGCCGTGCGGCCGTCCTGGAGCACCACGATGTGGTCGGCGTGCTGCACGGTGGACAACCGGTGGGCGATGACCAGCAGGGCGCACTCCTGGGCGATGTCCTTCATGACGGTGGTGAGCGCCGATTCGTTGATCGCGTCGAGGTGGGAGGTGGGCTCGTCCAGCAGGAGCAACGCGGGACGGGCCAGCAACGCGCGTGCGAGGGCGACCCGTTGACGTTCACCGCCGGAGAGGTTGCCGCCGTGGTCACCGATGACGGCGGCGAGCCCGCCGGGCAGCCGGTCGACGACCTCTTCGAGCCGGGCCAGTTCGACGACACGCCGGATCTCCGCCTCGGTGGCGTCGGGCACGGCGTAGGTGATGTTGTCGCGCAGGGTCCCGCGCACCACATGAGTGTTCTGGTCGACGACGGCGATGCCCCGGCGGCAGTCGCCACGCGTGCGTTCCGTCGCCGGCCGCCCGTCGAACAGCAAGGTGCCCGCATCCGGTTCGTAGAACCTCGCGATCAGGGCGAACACCGTGCTCTTGCCGGCACCCGACCGGCCCACCAGGGCCACCTGCCGACGCTGGGGGACGGCGAACGAGACCCCCCGGAGAACGGGCCGCCCGGGGTCGTAGCCGAAGTGGACGTCATGCAGGGCGAGGACGGGCTGCTCCCGGGCACCGGACGGTCCGGCCGCGAGCGGTGCGGTTGCGCGGACAGGCGGTTTCGCTGGTGCGGTGGGCTCCACAGGGAGGCGGAGTGCCTCGTCGATGCGCTGGTAGGCGCCCATCCCGCGCTGGATGAGGCCGATCGCGCGGAAGACGGAGGACAGCGGCAGGACCAGGAACGAGGCGTACAGCAGGAACGCGACGAGGTCACCGAGGGAGCCGGCCCGGCCGCCCACCCGCAGGCCGCCGACGACCAGGACGATGAGGAAGGAGCCCTGGACGGCGAGTTCGACGGCAGAGCTCATCACGGAGGCGAGCTTCGCGGTGCGCACCCCCGCCGTGTAGGCCGCGTCCACGCGGGCGCCGATGCCGGCCGCCTCGCGCTCCTCAGCGCGGTGCACACGGACCATCGGCAGGGCGCTCAGGGCGCGTTCCAGATCGGCGGCGACGGTACCGACCGCGTTCTGCATGTGTTCGGACGCGCTTCTGATGCCGGCGAGCAGCGAGGCCACCACCACGGCCGAGGCGGCCACGGTCGCGACGACCAGGAGCAGCAGCAGGGAGTCCAGCCACGCCATGAGGGCGATCGCCCCGGCCGCCACCAGGGTTCCCGTCACGAGGTCGACCAGCGCCTGCGAGACGACTTCCCGCAGCAAGGTGGTGTCGGCCGTCACCCGGGAGATGAGGTCGGCGCCGCGGTGGCGGTCGTACTCCCTCATCTCCAGCCGGAGCAGCCGGCCCACCAGCCCGTGCCGGAGCTGCCGTACGACACCTTCGCCCATCCGCTCCAGGAGGAAGCGCCCCGCCGCCCCCGTCGCCGCCTCGACGACGAACAGCGCGCCCAGGAGGACCAGCAGCGGCCAGATGACCTGCCCGTGGCCGCTCGCGTCCACGACCCGCTTGGCGACGAGGGGCTGGGCCAGTCCCAGGGCGGAGCCCACGAGGGTCAGTACGCAGGCGACGGCGATGGCGCTCCGATGCCCGGCGGTGAGCCGGTACACCGTGGCCACCGCCGCCAGGGTCGACCTGTCGGCCGCCACTGCGGGTGACTTCTCGGCTGCGGCGACCGCGGTCCGGTCGCCGCCGGGGACGGTCGTGCCGGTCATCGGCCGGGGGACGGCGGCAGCGGGTCGACTGCCACGAGCCGGGCGAAGTAGCCCTGTGGCACTCCCTCGCCGACGGGACGGCCTTCGGCCTCGATCCAGGCGTGTGCGGTGAAGGGCGGTGTGACCCGTACGCCGGTGCACCAGACCGGCCATGTTCCGCCGAGCCGGCACACGAGAGCCGCTCCCAGGGAGCGGGGCAGGCACCCCTTCGGCCCGGCGCAGCGCAGGCTGACGGCGCACATGGCGTCGCGTGCGTTCTGGGCCTGCGCTGTGGTCGCCGGCGCCGCGCCCCGCCGCAGGATGCCGAGCACGGTGCGGATGTGGCGGGGCGGCAGCAGGGCGAGGGCGACGGCGGGCAGCAGGACGAGGCGGGCGGCAAGACGCCGGCCCAGGGGCACACCCGTGGGCCGTTCGAGCGCGCTGGGCGTCGTCACGAGGCGAGCCCCGACGCGCGCAGCTCCCGTACGAGCGTCTCGACGTCCTGCCGGGCCTGGGCCGGGTCGATGTCGAACTCCCGGACCAGGGCGGCGGCCGCGTCCGCCTCGGCGCCGCCGTCCAGCAGCGCCCGCACCACCAAGGTGGCCGTCGGGTTCAACTCCCAGTAGGCGCCGCCCTGTTCGTCCAGCAGTACGGTGCCGTAGTCGGTCTCGGCCGTGGAGACGTTGTCGCCGAACCGCAGGGGCATGTGAGGGCCTTTCTGAGGTGTCTGATGTATCTGACGTGTCTGGAAGGAGGATGCCGTCAGGGGTGCGGGACGCGGGCGCGAGCACGTCCCCGCAGCCACACCTCCGCGGCGATCGTGGAGTAGAGGATGGCGTCGGTGAGCCCCGGGGAGGCGGGCCGGCGGGCGAGGCGCCGCAGCGCGGCGCCGTCCACCAGGCCCAGCTCCGCCAGCCGTGAGTCCTCCCACAGGGCCAGCAGATCGGCGCGGTGTTCACGCAGTCCGTTGGAGGCGTCCATGGAGGCCGTGGCCTTGTTGCTGCGCCGCAGGCATTCCTCGGGCACGATCCCGCGCATCGCGGCGGCCAGCACGGGCTTGTACCGCCAGGGCGTGACGCGCTCGCCGGGGCGTACGGCCAGACACGCCTCGACGACCCGGTCGTCGAGGAAGGGCGAGGCCATCGGCAGGCCGGCGCGGGCCGCCATCCGGTCCCACTGCCGGATGACGCGGGTGCACGAGCGGATCTGTTCCAGGTCGGTGTGGAGCCCGCGGTCCGGATGCAGCGGCGAAGCCGTCGCCGCGGCATCGAGAACGGCCCTGCGGGCCATCCGCTCGGCCTCCGGTGTCACCCAGTCGAACAGGCGCGGGGCCATGCCCCAGCCGAGACCGGTCGCGACGGACGGCGGCAACGGCCCCCGCAGGTCACCGGCGGCGCCGGCGAGCCACTCCCCGTACGACCGGGTGTCGACGAGAGCCCGGAGTGTGCCGCCGAGCGGCCATTGCCACAGCGCCCGGAAGCCGCGCAACTGGCGCAGGGCGAACAGCGGACGGGTGCGCAGCAGCCGGTGGTAGTAGGCCTCGGAGCACCACGCCACGTGGTCGCCGCCGATGCCGGTCAGGTGCAACCGGCTGCCGCGGGCGGCGAGTCCGGGCAGGTGGTGCAGGACACGGGAGCGGTCCATGACGCCGATGGTGGGTTCGTCGAGGAGGTCGTCGATGCCCAGCAGGTCGTCGTAGACCAGCGGCGAGGCGTCGGCGTCCCAGACCACGTGCTCGACGTCCGGCAGGTGTCCCATCGCCCGCTCGGCCCAGCGCAGGTCGGTGTCCGCCGGATCCCGTCCCGGCCAGGTACTGGCCACCACGCGGGCGGGGGAGCGGTCGGCCAGGAAGCAGACGGAGGTGGAGTCCAGCCCCCCGGAGAGGTCACAGCTGACCACGCCGCCCTGCCGGGTTCGCGCGGCGACGGACTCCTCCAGCGCCGTCCGGATCAGGGGCGCCGCCGTGGCGAGCGGGCGGACCGGCTCCGGCGGCGTCCACCACCGGGTGTGCCGTACGGTGCGGCCGTCCGCGGCGACGACCACGGCCTCCTGTGGGGGAACGGCGGTGACCGCACGCCACATCGACGTCTCGGACAGGGGATAAGGGGCGGGCCACAGCAGCCGCACGGCCAGTTCCGCCAGGTCGGGCTCCAGGCCCAGGACGGTGGCCAGGGTGTCGGCGCGGGTCGCGGCCACGCGCACGCCGCCGATCTCCGCGTGGAAGACGAGCCGCAGCCCTGAGGCGGTGCCCTGTGCTCTGATCCGCCCGTCGAGAGCGCCGACGAGGTGGAAGCTGCCGGGCAGCGACCGGGCGAGTGCGTCGAGCTCGGCGAGATCACGCAGCCGCTCGGCACGGCGCCGCAGTTCGCCGGCGTCGATCGGGCAGCAGCCGACGACGGCGAGGGAGGCACTGCCGGCGCTCGCCGTGACGATGTCGTCGTCGTGCCAGTGGCCGACCAGCCAGGGCCGGCCCGAGGCGTGCGCGAGGGTCCGGCTACCGGGGCGGGCGAAGGAGCGGGCCGCGGCGGCCGCGTCCGCACGGTCGGTGAAGACCGCGAAGTGCGCGTCGCCGGGGCCCGTCCCCGCACTTTCGTGCAGTTCAGTCATGACGTCGGGTCAAGGACCGTCGGTCGTCAGTTCTTGCTCAGGATCAGCCGGTCGTTGCCGGAGCGCTGCAGGAGCCCCGTCTCCTTCCGGAAGGTGCCGAGCCGGACGAGCGTCGGTGCCTCGTAAGCCTTCTTCATGACCACTCCTCACGTGCGGATGCGCCGACCGCCCCCTTGACCGACGGACATGGACCGGGCCAGGTGCTGCCGGTCGGCACGGGCTCATCGGGAGCCCGGGCCGGGAAGCGGACGCATCACCAGCTAGCTGCAGAGCGTGAGATGGAGGCAAGAGCCTTTGCGAAGCTCGGATGATATGCAGAATCCGAGCCCCCGTGGTTGTGCGCCCGCGCTCGTTCCGCCGGTGCCGGCGCGGCGCGGTGCTGTGGCCCCGGCTGTGCGCATGCTCGAAGGAACGTTTCGACCTGCCGTCCGGCAGTTGTCCGCGGCACCTGCCACGATGCGTCCGACAGCGCCCTCGGACAGGCGCCGCCGGGGCGCACTCCGCGCCCACGGCGTGCACCGCGGCGTTCCGGCCGGGACGCCGCCAGGGTGCGGTCCGCATCATGGCGACACCCCTGAGGGTGCGGACAGGTGAACGCCGAGGGCGACGGGTGTGCCCTCGGCGTTCCGGGTGAACTTCTGTGCCCGCGTCGAGCGGTTCATGTCGCAGCCGCCGCCGACCGGGCTGCACGACTGGCCGGGAGGGTGCCCGGGCGGGCTCGGCCTCCGACCGAGCCCGCCACGTCGGCTCCCTGCCGGAGCCGGACTCGTGTCACACCGTCAGCGACGCAGGGTCAGCAGACCCGGACGGTAGGGCCAATAAGCGTACTCACCACCGGAGTTGGGGCTGCGCCCCTGGTAGAGCAACTGCAGATTGCAGGGATCGACGGTCATGGTCTGATCGGCGCTGGTGCGGATCAGTTCGCCATGGCTGATGTCGTTGGTCCAGGTGGCGCCACTGTTGGCCTTGCCGGCGAAGGGATTGCTCTCGGTCGCGGCCTGGGGTGTCCATGAGCCGTTGAGGCTGGTGGCCGTGAACGAGCGGAAGTAGCGGCCCTGCGAGCCGATCGCCTCGACGATCATGAGGTAGCGGTTCTGGCCCTGCAGCTTGTAGACCTGCGGGGCTTCGAACAGGTTCTCCTTCGTGTCGCTCATGATCACGGTCGAGGTCGAGCCGAAGCTGCCCGGGAAGTTCCCGATCGGCATGCTGGCCCGGTAGATCTTGCCGTTGTCACCGGCGAAGAACAGGTACATGTTCGACCCGTCGGCGATGAGCGTCTGGTCGATGGGCCCGGTTCCGGAGTCCGCGATGCTTCCGGAGAAGAGAGGCTGCTCGGCTGACCAGCCATTCGGGTTGGTGGGGTCACTCGACGTCCGGTAGGAGAAGGCGGTCCTCCCCCACTGGTAGGCGAGCACCCAGATGTTCTTCGGCGCGAAGTAGAAGAGCGTGGGCGCGACCGTGGAGTTCGACATCGTGTTCTGGCCGGCCGAGGCCATCTCCGACCAGTTGGTGAACGGGGTGAAGTTCATCGAGCGCCAGCCCACTCCCGTTCCCGGGGCGCCGTGCGCCGTCCCGTAGACGAGATGCTTGCCGTTGTAGGGGACGACCGTGAAGTCCTTGAGCGAGGCCCACCCCGACTTGGGCTGCGCCAGTGCGCCCGTCGACGTCCAGCGGTACGTCGACGGAAGACCGCACGGGCCGGGGTTGTCGGCGCCGACCTTGACGAGCTGCCACTGCTGGTTGGTGCCGCCCCAGTCGTCGTACTGGACGATGTTCGCGTTGTCGGCGGTGGAGGCGCCCTGCACTTCGAGGGCCTTGTTGCTGTGGCGCGAGATGAGCCTCACGTAGCCGTCGGAGCTGTCGGCCAGCCGCCACTGCTGGTTGGTGGCGTTCGTGTCGGTCCACTGGACGATCGAGCCGCCGTTCGCGGTGGACCAGTTGTGGACGTCCAGCACCTTGCCCGAGTGCCGGGACTTGATGCGGTAGTAGCCGCCCCCGGAATCGACGAACTGCCACTGCTGCTGGACCTGGTCGTTCCTCGTCCACTGGGTGATGCGGGCGCCGTCGCCGGTCGCCAGGTTGTAGACGTCGAGGGCTTTGCCGCTGTTGCGGTTGACCAGCACGTACGAGGCGTTGGGGTCCACGGTCGCCGCGCTGGCGGGCTGGGCACCGAGGAAGGTGGCCACGAGCAGCAAGGGTGCGAGGACGGCGAGTAAGCGTCTTGGGCGGAGCGGGGACGTGTGGCGAAACCACATCAGAAGGCACTCCTTCGGGGGTGGGGGTGAGCCCGATGAACCGCAGAGCGAACTGCCAGGAGGCAGGGAAGCTCGAAACATTTCGCGCAATTCCCGGAAGCTTCGACGCCACAAGCTAGGAATATGAGGCCCTCTGGTCAAGGGCTGTTGCCGATCTGGCCACATATCGCGCCCGCCGGAGTCGGTGATGGGATGGCCGACGAGCTCACCGGGATGCCGAAATCTTCGGACCGGAAGCCGAAACTTCCTCTGTCGTGAGTATTGACGATGCATCGTCAATCCCTCAATCATCCGTGTCTAGGTACCGGCCATAGTTCGAAATATCGAACCGCCTCGACCTGCGCAATCTGCGGGGCACGGCAGATCCACGCACAGCTGCACGACCGATCAACGCACCCGAAGCACTCGTCGCGCAGGTGGAGAGATACGCGACGCCGCGTGGCGGTCCCCCCTCATCTCTACTTTGGAGGCAGAGCCATGGGCTCGTACGCCCTTCCCGGACCGGCCATTCGCCGGAAGACCCGAAGTCTGCTGTTGGCGCTGATCGTCGGTGTCCTCGGTGTGGTCACCGCACTGGTCGTGCCACCGACCGCACATGCGGCGGAGAGCACCCTCGGTGCCGCGGCGGCGCAGAGCGGCCGCTACTTCGGCACCGCCATCGCCTCGGGCAGGCTGGGCGACTCGACGTACACGACGATCGCGAACCGCGAGTTCAACTCGGTCACGGCCGAGAACGAGATGAAGATCGACGCCACCGAGCCGCAGCGGGGCCAGTTCAACTTCGCCGCCGGTGACCGTGTCTACAACTGGGCGGTGCAGAACGGCAAGCAGGTGCGCGGTCACACCCTGGCCTGGCACTCCCAGCAGCCCGGCTGGATGCAGGCCCTCAGCGGCAGCGCACTGCGCCAGGCGATGATCGGCCACATCAACGGCGTGATGGCCCACTACAAGGGCAAGATCGCCCAGTGGGACGTCGTGAACGAGGCGTTCGCCGACGGCAGTTCAGGAGCCCGGCGCGACTCCAACCTGCAGCGCACCGGGAACGACTGGATCGAGGTCGCCTTCCGCACGGCGCGCGCCGCCGACCCGGCCGCCAAGCTCTGCTACAACGACTACAACGTCGAGAACTGGACGTGGGCCAAGACCCAGGCCATGTACGCCATGGTCAGGGACTTCAAGCAGCGCGGCGTACCGATCGACTGCGTCGGCTTCCAGGCGCACTTCAACAACGGCAGCCCCTACAACAGCAACTTCCGCACCACCCTGCAGAACTTCGCCGCCCTCGGCGTCGACGTGGCCATCACCGAACTCGACATCCAGGGCGCCCCGGCCTCGACCTACGCCAGCGTGACCAACGACTGCCTGGCCGTCCCGCGCTGCCTCGGCATCACCGTCTGGGGTGTGCGCGACACCGACTCCTGGCGAGCGGAGCAAACGCCGCTGCTGTTCAACGGCAACGGCAGCAAGAAGCCCGCATACACCGCCGTCCTCAACGCACTCAACGGCGGCTCCACCACGCCCCCTACGGAGGGCGGAACGATCAAGGGCGTCGGTTCGGGCCGCTGCCTGGACGTGCCCAGCGCCAGTACCACCGACGGCACCCAGCTCCAGCTGTGGGACTGCCACAGCGGCACCAACCAGCAGTGGACGTACACCTCCGCCGGCGAGCTCAGGGTCTACGGCAACAAGTGCCTGGACGCCGCCGGCACCGGCAACGGCACCAAGGTCCAGATCTACGGCTGCTGGGGCGGCGACAACCAGAAGTGGCGCCTCAACTCCGACGGAACCATCGTCGGCGTCCAGTCCGGCCTCTGCCTCGACGCCGTGGCGAGCGGCACCGCCAACGGCACCCTGATCCAGCTCTACTCCTGCTCGAACAGCGGCAACCAGCGCTGGACCCGCACCTGACAAGTCCGGCCCACCAACGAAAAGGAGGCATCGATGACCTGGTGGTCACGGGTCGCCGCCGTGGTGGCGGCGACCCTCGCGATCGGCATGCTCAGCGCGGTGGATCCGCCGCCCGCCCAGGCGGCGACGGTGGACACCAATGCCTGGTACGTCCTGGTCAATCGCAACAGCGGCAAGGCGCTGGACGTCTCTGGCCAGTCCACCGCCGACGGCGCGCGGGTCAGCCAGTGGACGCGCACCGACGGCGCCAACCAGCAGTGGCAGTTCGTGGACTCCGGAGGTGGCTTCTACCGCCTCAAGGCCCGGCATTCGGGCAAGGTCCTCGACGTGGCAGGCGCCTCGACCGCAGACGGTGCCGCGATCCAGCAGTGGGCCGACCACAACGGGGCCAACCAGCAGTTCCGCCTGGCCGACTCCGACGGGGGCCACGTCCGGCTGGTCAACCGCACCAGCAGCAAGGCGGTGGAGGTGCAGGGCGCCTCCACCGCCGACGGCGGCAACGTCGTCCAGTACACCGACTGGGGCGGCGCCAACCAGCAATGGTCACTGGTCAAGCTGTCGTCCGGTGGCGGCGGCGGATGCGGCAGCGCCCCGACGCTGGCGAGCGGTACGCACACGATCCAGAGCGGCGGCAAGAGCCGCAGCTTCATCCTCAGGGTTCCCGCCAACTACGACAACAGCCACCGCTACCGGCTGATCTTCGCGTTCCACTGGCGGGGCGGAACCGCCGGTGACGTCGCCTCGGGCGGCACGAGCGGGAACGCCTGGTCCTACTACGGCCAGCAGGAACAGTCGAACAACACCGCGATCCTCGTCGCCCCCCAGGGCCTCGGCAACGGCTGGGGCAACGCGGGTGGTGAGGACGTCACCTTCGTCGACGACATGATCCGGCGCATCGAGGGCGGCCTCTGTGTCAACCCGGCGCAGCGGTTCGCCACGGGATTCAGCTGGGGCGGCGGTATGAGCTACGCACTGGCATGCAGCCGTGCGAACGTCTTCAGGGCCGTGGCGGTCATCTCCGGCGCCCAGATCAGCGGCTGCTCCGGCGGCACCCAGCCCATCGCCTACTTCGGAATCCACGGCATCGGCGACAACGTCCTCGGCATCGGGCAAGGACGGTCCCTGCGCGACAAGTTCGTCGCCAACAACGGCTGCACCGCCCAAAGCCCGCGCGAGCCCGCCCCGGGCAGCCGGACGCACATCACCACCACCTACTCGGGCTGCCGTGCCGGATACCCGGTCCAGTGGGCCGCGTTCGACGGAGGCCACATACCCGGCCCGGTCGACGGCTCGTCCAACGAAAGCGGCGTCACCACCTGGACCAAGGCAGAGATCTGGAGGTTCTTCGCGCAGTTCCAGTGATGCGCCCGCACCACGGAGTGGAGTCAGGGATCATCCTGGCTCCACTCCGTTCGATACGACCGTCCAGGGGTATGACCGGCACAGACCGACGTGGGAGCTCCATGACGTCAGGCGTTCCGCACGCTTTTGCCGCGGTAGTAGCGGACTGCATTGGGGTATTGCGTGTGCTCCTGGTACAGGAGTACGTGCCCCTTGAGCGCGCTGATCTGCCACGTGTCGCCGAGGCTCCGAGCGAGAAGCCGGAACGCCGCGTCCGCGGACAACGGACCCTCCGGAACCACCAGCGGAGCGGCTTCCAGGTAGTCGGGTCCCAGCGTGTGCCTGAAACGGTAGGGGAGCCCTGCCTTGACGAAGTCGGCGAAGTCCTTCGGGGGGTACGTTCGAAGCGTTCCGTCGTCGTGGGGGAGGGCCCAGTCCAGGTCGATCGGGTGGACCATGTTGAAATGCCGGGAGCTGAGTTCCGAATGGTCCCGCTCCCGGCCCGCGTCCTTGTTGCCGAACCCGTTGAGGTTCCAAGGGAGCCGGGCACCGTGCTCCTCCTTGAGATACCTGATGACGAGCCGCTCGGGGGCGACTGCCGACAGGTCGTCCTCGATGTACAGAGAAGTGAAGTACATCTCCTCCGGGAGGATCCCTCTTCGGCCCAGGATCTTCCGGCGGAGGATGTCGAGCTGGTCCGGCAGGGGCCGCTCGGATCTGCCCACGTAGACAAGTTCCGGTGACAGGTACGGCACCTTGCGGATCAGCTGGAAGATTCCGGGCCGCGGAACCATTTCACGCAGCTCCTCCTCGGACAGCGGTGCAGGTGCCTGCTCGTCAAGAGCCCGCCAGAGCCGGGCGCCCAGCGCCGCATCGAAGCCGAGATGAAAGCTGACACCGTCACCGGCCGTGGACCGTCTGGTCGGAGTCGCTGCGCGGAGGGTCTCGGGGGACAAGGCGCTTGCGGCCTCACCCCGAGTCTCGTACTCCTCGGCTTCGGTCTCGGCGGTCTCCAGTTGCCGTTCCAGCCCGGCGCACCGCAGCTCGGCTTCGTGGGCGCGGCGCTGGGCTTCCTCCAGTTCCGCCTTGTACCGAGCCAGTGACTCCCGCAGGGCATCCCGTTCGGTGCGCATGGCCTCGAAGGCGTCGGACCGTTGCTCGAGTTCGATGCGGTGAGCCAGGCGCTCGGCGGTCACTGTGTTCTCCAACTGCCGGAGCTGGAACTGTTGCTCGTCGAGTTGCTCTTGCGCGCGGCGGATCACCTCCCGCAGGAGTCGGGCCTCCTGCTGGAACCGGCGGCTCTCCCGGTCGGCAGCTGCCAGCTGGTCCCGCAGGTCCTGCAGGGCGCCACTTGCCGGACTCGTGACGCGCAGGGCGGTCCGGTGCAGTGTGCGCACCAAGTCCTTGGCGGCCGGCGTCAACTCGGTCCCGGTCTCCCGGTCGCCGTTCTCGAGGAGCTGTTCGACGAATTCGGCGGGAGGTACCAACGCTCCGCTGAAGAATCGGGAAAGTGTGGATCGGTCCCACGGGACGCGCACCGCGTAGCGACTCAGGGACACTCCAAGGCGCTGAGCCACATCGCGCAGGGCAACAGCCAGTTCATAACGCTCCGGTCCGACCTTGGCTCTGTCGACGTCCTTCTGGAAGACCATCGTGCGCGGTCCCTTCGGAACCAGCTCCCCCTGTGACATCCGCTTCCCTCCGTCGACCCCACTGTGCCGTTGCGTGAAGTCGCAACAGTGTGCGCGTGCCGAAACGCGCGTCTGCCTTCCATGATCGGTCACCTGCACCGGACCGACCGAGGAATCCCATGACCACCACTGTCGCGCTGATCGTCCTCCTGCTCCTGCTGCTCACCCTGCTGCTGGGCGGGGCGTTGTTCTATACCGTCCACACGCGCCCACATCTCGCGGTTCCCCTCACGGTTGCCATGGCCGGCATGACCCTGCTGGTCACCTGCGTCGTCGGCATCATCGCCCGGTGAGTTCGGTGAGTTCGGTGAAGCACGGGGAGCTCTGGACGGTGTGGCCCCGTGCTAGCGTTGCGCTTTTGCTGTGTCGTTGTGCCGGTGCTCCGTCGGGTGTCTCTGGTCGGCGGCCGCGTCCCTGCCGCGCCTTCCTCGGTACGGTCCCTTCGGAGGAAGGCTTTCAGTGAGCGAATCAACACGTGCCGATGCCCGGCGGCAGGGCGATGTGTCCAAGGCGTCGGGCGCCACTTCGGCAGTGCCCACGGCGGCGTCCTTCGCCCAGCTGGGGTTGCCGGCCGAGGTTCTGCGGGCGCTCGATGAGCAGGGTGTGACTGTGCCCTTCCCCATCCAGGCGGCGGCGCTGCCGAATGCGCTCGCGGGACGGGACGTCCTGGGCCGGGGCCGCACAGGATCCGGCAAGACGCTCGCCTTCGGCCTGGGGATGCTCGCCCGGACGGCCGGGCAGCGCGCGCAGCCGAAAGAGCCGCTGGCGCTCGTTCTGGTGCCCACCAGGGAGCTGGCGCAGCAGGTCGGTGAGGAGCTCACCCCGTACGGCGAGGCGCTGCGGCTGCGGCTCGCGACCGTGGTGGGTGGCGCGTCCATCGGACGCCAGGCCGCCGTGCTGCGGGATGGCGCCGAGATCGTCGTCGCCACGCCCGGCCGGCTGCACGACCTCATCGAGCGCAAGGGCTGCCGACTGGGACGGGTGCGCATCACGGTCCTGGACGAGGCCGACCAGATGTGTGACATGGGGTTCCTGCCGCAGGTCACGGGCATCCTGGACCAGGTGCGTCCCGACGGGCA
The DNA here is from genome assembly GCF_009872555.1 of Streptomyces sp. SID5643. Classification (NCBI taxonomy): domain Bacteria; kingdom Bacillati; phylum Actinomycetota; class Actinomycetes; order Kitasatosporales; family Streptomycetaceae; genus Streptomyces; species Streptomyces sp. SID5643. The sequence continues at coordinate 57,631 of NZ_WWIC01000354.1, read as the reverse complement.
GCGGATGCTGTTCTCCGCGACCCTCGACGGCGACGTCGACCAACTGGTGCATCGCTACCTGCGCGACCCCGCCGTCCACTCGGTGGACCCTTCGTCCAGTGCCGTCTCCGCGATCGAGCACCACGTCTTCGTCGTGCACGGCCCTGACCGGTACGCCGTGACCACGGAGATCGCCGCTCGGGACGGCCGCGTTCTGCTGTTCCTGGACACCAAGCACGGCGTCGACCAGCTCACGCGGCATCTGCGGGCCAACGGCGTGGCCGCCGCCGCCCTGCACAGCGGGAAGTCCCAGCCGCAGCGTGCCCGGACCCTGGCCCAGTTCAAGAACGGGCAGATCACCGCGCTGGTAGCGACGAACGTCGCCGCACGCGGCCTGCACGTCGACGACCTCGACCTCGTGGTCAACGTCGACCCGGCCGACGACCCCAAGGACTATCTGCACCGCGCGGGCCGCACGGCCCGGGCCGGCCGCTCCGGCACCGTCGTGACACTCGTCCTGCCGGGACAGCGCCGCGAGACGAGCCAGGTCATGGCGGACGCCGACGTCGCCCCCAAGGTCACCAAAGTGCGGTCCGGCGAGGCGCAGCTGAGCCGGATCACCGGCGCCAAGGCACCCTCCGGGAAGCCTCTCGACGGCGGGCCGGCCGTACCCCGCCCCAAGAACCACAACGTCCCGTTCGGCGGCCTGGGCAGCACCAAGGACGCGAAGAGCGGCTCCGGTGGCAGGTCGTCGTCCCGCAAGAGCAGCGAGGCCCGCAAGCTCGCGGAGGCCCGCAAGGCGGCCCGCGTGCGGCGCAGCGGCTGAGACCGGCTTCCCGGACTGCCGGGCGGTGTCCTCGCCTGCTGATCCGCCCCGTCGTACGAAGGCTCTTCCCGGTGCGAAATACTCTCCCGATGAGTTCACGCCCTCGCCCGACCAGCCAGCCGATCACGATACGGAGGGCCGTCGCGCGGGATGCCAGACGGCTCACGCGGCTCGTGCGTGGCTCACGCGCCTACGAGGGTAAGTACGCGTCCGCAGTCGCGGGCTACCGGGTCGGCCCTGATTACATCGAGGCCCACCGCACCTTCGTGGCCGTCGGCACCGACGAGCATGAAGACCGGGTCCTCGGGTTCTACTCGCTCGTCCTCGCGCCCCCGGAGCTCGACCTGCTGTTCGTCGCCGACGAAGCGCAAGGACGGGGCATCGGACGGCTGCTCGTGGCTCACATGCAGTCCGAGGCCCGTGCCGCCGGGCTCGACCGTCTCAAGGTCGTGTCGCATCTTCCCGCCGAGGACTTCTACCACCGCGTCGGTGCGGTGCGGACCGGGACCGCGCTCGCGAACCCGCCCGCCGTGCCGTGGGACCGTCCCGAATTCGAGTTTCGCATTCCTCCGGAATGACGCGGCGGGCCGGTTGGCGGGGACCGGCCGTCGAGATCGCCAACGGATCGGACCACGGACTGCCGCCGGGAGTCTGGCGTTGCCACCCCGGCGGCCGGGGTGGCTGCCGGCCCCCGTGCCCGGCGTCGATGCGGCGAGGCCGCGGCCGGAACCGGGACCGTGCTGCCGCGCTGCGGCTCAGGCGTCGATGATGACAGGGATGATGAGGGGCTTGCGGCGGTGGGTGCGGAACGCCCAGTTCGCCACGGCGCGGGCGACAAGTTGTTCGAGTTGGCGCGCGTCCCCGACGCCTTCCTCGGCCGCGGTGGCCAGGGTCTTCTCGATGACGGGGATGACCGGCTCGAAGGTGGTGTCATCGTGGACGAAGCCCCGGGCCAGGAAGTCGGGGGCCTCGGCCAGTGCGCCGGTGTCCGCGTCGACGATCGCCACCACCGTGACCACGCCTTCGGCGGCGAGGGTGAGGCGGTCCTTGAGGGACGCTTCCGTGGCGCCGCCGACTTCCATGCCGTCCACGTAGACGTTGCCGGCGGGGACCTTGCCGGTGACGGACGCGCGCCCGTCGACAAGGTCGACGACGACGCCGTCCTCGGCGATGACGACCCGGTCGGGGTCGACACCGGTACGGATGGCGAGGTCGCCGTTGGCCCGCAGGTGGCGCCATTCGCCGTGCACGGGCATGACGTTGCGGGGTTTGACGATGTTGTAGCAGTAGACGAGTTCGCCGGCGCTGGCGTGCCCGGAGACGTGCACCTTGGCGTTGCCCTTGTGAACCACATGGGCGCCCCACCGGGTGAGGCCGTTGATCACCCGGTAGATGGCGTTCTCGTTGCCGGGGATGAGGGAGCTGGCCAGCAGGACGGTGTCGCCCTTGCCGATGCGGATCATGTGGTCGCGGTTGGCCATCCGTGACAACGCGGCCATCGGTTCGCCCTGGGAGCCGGTGCACACCAGAGTGATCTTGTGGTCCGGGAGCTTCTCCAGCTCCTTCGTGCTCACCACCAGACCGGACGGGACCTTCAGATAGCCGAGGTCACGGGCGATGCCCATGTTGCGGACCATCGACCGGCCGACGAAGGCGACCTTGCGGCCGTGCTCGTGGGCGGCGTCCAGTACCTGCTGGATGCGGTGCACATGGCTGGCGAAGCTGGAGACGATGACCCGGCGCGGCGCGGTGCGCATCACCTGCTCGATCGCCGGATTCAGCTCACGCTCGGAGGTGGTGAAGCCAGGTACTTCGGCGTTGGTGGAGTCGGTGAGGAACAGGTCCACGCCCTCCTCGCCGAGGCGGGCGAAGGCGCGCAGATCGGTGATGCGGTCGTCGAGAGGGAACTGGTCCATCTTGAAGTCGCCGGTGTGCAGTACCATCCCGGCGCGGGTGCGGATAGCGAGTGCGAGGCTGTCGGGGATGGAGTGGTTGACCGCCACGAACTCGCAGTCGAAGGGCCCGAAACCACGCCGGTCGCCCTCCCGCACCCGCACCGTGCGCGGCCGGATGCCGTGTTCCTTGAGCTTGGCCTCCAGGAACGCCAGCGTCAGCTTGGAGCCGACGACGGGAATGTCGGACCGCTCCCGTAGTAGATAGGGCACCCCGCCGATGTGGTCCTCGTGGCCGTGAGTGAGGACCACGGCCACGACGTCGTCCAGGCGGTCCCGGATCGAGGTGAAGTCCGGCAGGATCACGTCCACGCCGGGCTGGGTCTCCTCGGGGAACAGCACGCCGCAGTCGACGATGAGCAGCTTGCCCGCGTGCTCGAAGACGGTCATGTTGCGGCCGATCTCGCCCAGGCCGCCCAGGGCGACGACCCGCAGCCCTCCTTCGGGAAGGGGCGGTGCGGCTTTCAGCTCGGGGTGCGGATGACTCATACCCTGACGGTACCCGGAGAGCGGGACGGAGTGATCCATTGCCTGTGCGATCTCCTTTTTCCCGACGGAGCGGGAGACCCGCAGTGGATGCCTGGCCTTGGCACTGGTCCACTCGAAGGGGTCGAGACGCGGGTGCCATCGGCGCACGACGTCCGGGTGGCGTGGGACCGCGGCGCAGCCGCAGCGATACCCGAAGCGACTGTGGCCGTTACTCGGGTTGCCTGGAGCGCGATGATGCCTCCAGGCAACCGACTTCAGGCTCTAGAAGAAGCCGAGCTTCTGAGGGCTGTAAGAACAAAGAATGTTCTTCGTCTACTGGTGGTACACGGCTCAGATGCAGCTTGACCAGCTAAAACAGCTCCGATCGCCACAAGCTGCGGACGGCTGGTCCGGGTATGGTCCGGATCTTGGTTCGAAGGTTCGTGGTGATGAGCGCTGCTCGCATGTTGCGCTTGTACGACGATGACGACCTCGGCACTGCTTCGAGAGGCGACGCAGAAGACTGTCCTGACCGGGCTGCACCAAGGCTGGATCCGGCGCTGGCGGAGGCCAGCTGCGGTTTCTTCGACCCGGCCCTACAACCGTGGCGCTGTCCTCGCAGGAACGCGACGACACCGCGTTGAGAATCGTCCTGTGAGGGCTCGGTTGGCCGAGGCGTCGCGGCGGCGGGTTGATCAGTGTCTACCAGTGCCTCCCGACCCTGTGACGCCCCCGGACCGTGGTCGCAGTACCACGGTTCGAAGGGGCGGCTCCGGCGCACTATGGCTGTGAGTGCGCCTCCGCTGCTTTTCGCCATTCGTCGGCAGAGATCCGCTTGGCGTGACCGGGGCTGTTTCCGCAGGTGAGAGACGGACGGTCACGCGCCGTATGAGGGCTGGCGGAAAGGGCCATGGTGAACCGCTTGGGAGCTGAGAAGGGCATTCGCCCAGCTGATCTGCCTCAGGCTCGCTGCCCCGTGAATTGGCCAGACAGTGTGGGCCCTCCTGGCCTGATGGCGACTCGACCGGGGCGTAGTGCCGTGATGACCCATCAGCTGCTGTCAGTGCCCACTGCTACACCCTTTTGTTGGGATGAGCCGCGTTCCGCGGCCCACCGACGGGAGGGGGAAACATGTCGAAGGTGCCGGACGGGTTCCACCGGGTACGCGGACACATCCGTCGCAATCCGAAGCCCAGGAGCGCCAAGCGCATGAGCGGTTGGATGATTGCTGGCTTACTGGCCGGCGTGTGGCTGTGGGGGCAGGTGTTCGGGTTCAGTGAGTCCACCGCCACGACACCGCCGACGGATCCGAAGCCGGCGGCCAGCGCGACGGCCGACCGCTGATGGGACGGATACGTCTGCGGCGCCCTCGCGGTGGCGCGGAACTGGTCGCAGCGGCTGTGGTCGCCCTGGCCGTGCTCGTGCTGGTGACGCGGACGGCGGCCACGGCGGTCGGCGCACTGAAGGCGGCCTGGCCTGCCCTGCTGGCTCTCGCCCTGCTCACGGGAGCCGTCGCGGCGTGGCGGATCAGGCAGGCGACCACGATGCGGCGTCGAGAGAAGGAGCGGCTGGCCACTCAGCGGATCACGCTCGCGGAGTTCGACGCCATGGACGACCGTCGCTTCGAGTACGCCCTGCGGGATCTGCTGGTCCGCGACGGCTGGCCGGCCCGCAGAGTGGGTGGCGGCGGCGATCAGGCCGCCGACGTCATCGGTGACCATCCGCAGCGCGGCCGGATCGTGGTGCAGGCAAAGCACACCCGCGTCGGCGGGAAGGTGGGCTCAGCTGTGATGTACGCGGTGAAGGGGACGGCCGGGCCGGTCCACAAAGCCGATCACGCTGTCGTCGTCACCAACGGAGCCTTCACCCGCGATGCCATGGCGTGGGGCGACCGGCACGGCGTCCACTGGATCGATCGGGAAAAGCTACGGCGCTGGGCCGAGGACGGTGCCGCTCTGCACGAGCTCCTCGGATTGTCCGGGCGCTCGCGCCCGAGCCGATTCAGGCGTGCGGCATGACTGGCAAAGAGTGTGATCGCTGCCCAAGACGTTTGGAGGTGTGGTGTTCGACGAGGACGGGTCGCTCGACCCGCTGCTGAAGTTCCTGCTGTATGCGGTCATTGCGCTGGCCGTCGGAAAGATGCTCTGGGAGTGGCTCACCGAGGACGTCGGCCAATGGATCACCGTAGATTTGTGGGGGCTGATAGCCGATCACCCGTGGTGGACCGGGCTCTTCGTGGTCGGCGGACTGCCCATGCTGCTCCTGCTCGGCAGAATCCTGTCGTTCCTGTTCGGCGCCAACACCTACGCCTACGCGGACGACACGTTCGCCGCTCCCTCTGGCGATGCGATCGAAGCGGACGCGCTGACCTCCAAGATGAAGCAGCTTTCGGCGATGAGCGCGACGGGTTTCGAGCAGGCGTGCACTGATCTCCTGGCCCGTGACGGATTCCGGCGTCCCAAGCGGGTCGGAGGTGCCGGTGACCTCGGCGTGGACATCACTGCCCGCGATGACGAAGACCGCCTCCTGATCGTGCAGTGCAAGCAGTATCAGAGCCCAGTCGGGTCAGGCCACGTGCAGAAGTTCAACGGGACAGCCCGACCGCATCACGGAGCCGATCTGCCGATCATGATTGCGCTCAACGGCTTCACGCAGCCGGCGATCGACTTCGCCCGGCATCACCAGCTCCTCCTTATGGGGCGCCCGGAATTGAAACGATGGGCCCACGGCGAGCACCTCTACGACGTCCTCGGTATCCAAAGCACGACACAGTGACGTCAGCGCACACGCAGCAGAGCCAGTCCCGGGAGCTCCCGCCTATCCGTCGGTGGTCCCTTCTCGGGATCACTCCGGAAGGCCCTACCCAGTGGGCCCGCGTCGGGATCCGCTTGCCCGCTACCCGGCCTGCAGCGTACGAGCGCTTTGATCAAACGGGCACGCTACGGAGTCACAGGGCCGCCGGTGTCAAACGCCCATCAGGGCTCCTTCGCGCTCAGTAGGATCACCGGCAAAGTGGGGCGGGAGGCGCACGGGGTGGGGAGCAGCGGTATGGCAGCGGGGGGCTGGCGACCGTCGGCGGAGCGTGCGCGGCAGCGCCGGTCGGCCGCTGTGCGCAGGCGTGTGCACGAGAAGGCGCTGGTCGAGGTGCGCGGCTGTCTGCGGGACTGGGACGACGGCCGTGACGCGGCCCGCGAGGCCAAGGCCGTGGCCGAGACGATCATCGCGCCCGAGTACGAGGGCCGGGTGCTCATCGAGTTGTTGCAGAACGCGCACGACGCGAACCCGGCCAGAGCCACCGACGGACGCATCGAGATCCGGTTGGACGAGGAAGAGGGTGAGCACGGCACCCTTTATGTGGCCAATCGAGGTAAGCCGTTCGGCGGCAAGAACTTCAAGGACCTGTGCAGCATCGCCCTTTCCAGCAAGCGTGCCGACGCCGGGATCGGCCACAAGGGCGTTGGTTTCAAGAGCGTGCTGCACCTGTGCGACGCGCCCGAGGTCTACAGCGTGGCCAGGGAGGGGTCCCGGCTCCTCGACGGGTTCACCTTCCGGTTCGCCCGGCTCGATGACTTCGACGCGCTCGCCCGGGAGGTGGCGCCCGAACGCGAGGGTTTGGCTGACTACTTGAAGGAGAACCTGCTCACGCTGAAGGTGCCGGTCTTCCTGGAGGAGCCACCGAAGACCGTCCAAAGCTTCGCGCGCCGGGGCTTTGTCACCGTCATCCGTCTGCCGCTGAAGTCGGCCGACGCGCGCTCGGCCGCCGGGGCGCAGGTGCGGGAACTCATGGACGACAACGCCCCGTTCGAGCTGTTCCTCGACCGGCTGGAACGTGTCCGGCTGGAGTGGCGGGCAGCTGGGGAGACCCGGCGCAGGACGTACGACCGTCAGGTGGAGGTGCTGCACCACGCCCGTGGCCTGAGGGTGCAGCAGATCACCTTGCGTCGGCGGATGCGTCTGATCGTCATCTGCGGGAAGGCCGACCCGGACCGCGCCCGGGAGGCGCTCGCCGCGTCGATCGAGAAGAGCGGGATGCGACGCGACTGGATGGCCTGGGAGAAGAAGGCCGAGGTACGCGTCGCCGTACCGGTCGCCGATCCCCTACGGGACGGGCGGCTCTACGCCTTCCTGCCGATGGGCGAGCAAATCCCGGCACCCGTCCGCGGCTATGTCCACGCACCGTTCTTCGCGGAGATGAACCGTCGTTCGTTCAACGAGGCGGTGCCGTGGAACGGCCTGCTGCTCGACACAGTGGCTGAGGTGTGTGCCCGCGCGGTGCTCGCAGCGGCGGATGGGCGGGCACCGATTCCGCCCGGCGCGCTCGTCGACCTGATGTGCTGGCAGCCCAAGGCACTGGCACGGCTGACTTCTGCCTTCCAACGGCTGGAGCGTGGCATCGCCCACGTGCCGTTCATCCCGGTGATCGGAACGACACCCGAGGCTCGCACCTCCCTGCACCGTGCCCTTCTGTGGGAAGCGAAGGACGGCTCCACGATCTTCACCCCGCACGCCGTCGCCGCCACGGGGGTCACGGATCTCCTCGATCCGCATCTGCACCCCATCCGGTTGCGGCGGCTGGCGTCCCTGGCCAGGAGCGCGGGCACGCGCCTCGAACCCCCCACAGAACGCCTCGCGTCCTGGGCGGAGGGACTCGCCAAGACCGCCGAATGCGACCCCTTCGATCCCGGATGGTGGGCGGACTTCTACTACGACCTCTCCCAGGCGTTCCCCGACGGCTCGGCCCTCACTGGCAAGCGGATCGTCATTACTTCCAGGTCGACGACGGCACCGGCCGGCGCGGACGGCGTCTTCTTCGACCGCGACACTCCGCAGGGCGGCTCCCTGCCAGCCCTGCCCGACGGCCTGTCCGACCGCCTGCACTTCGTGCACGAGGGCATCGCCTGGTCCGGCACGGGCCGCAAGCGCAGAGCCCAAGGCCGCAAGTGGCTCAGGACCGCGAACCTCGTCCACGACTACGGCGCCGACCGGGTGCTCGCGGTCGTCGCAGCCGCACTGAGCGCGGACAGCGAGGACAACGGCGTACGCCTGGCCTGCCTCCGCTACGCCTGCGCGGTCTCCCACGCACTGGAGACGGAGGGCCGCAGGGCTCCCTTCCTGGGGAATCTCCACGTACTGACCCGGGCCGGCTGGATCGACGCGAGCCGCGCCATGTTCGGGCCGGGCTGGCCCGGAGAGCACTCCTCCGTCGACGACACCCTGACCCGATTCCTGGAGCGCGTCCGGGAACTGTCTCCCGTGCTCACCCAGACGGAAGGACAGCTCCTTGTCCGCCCCGGCGAGCTGTGCGGCGACGCGATCCCCGTGGAGGCCATGCGGCGCTTCCTCGAACGGCACCACGTCGCTCATGGCCTCCGTCCCCGGCACGAGACCTTCCGCACCGGGGTCAGGGGAGACGCCCTCAACCGGCCCTCCCGTTTCTGGGCCCCGGACCGGCCGGATCTGCTGCCGCAGTGGCGGACGAGCGCCGAGCGCTGGCGGAACCGGCGTAGGGTCGGCTACATCAGCGTGGAGTACCACTCACGCTCCCGTGCCGCGGCCACGTTGCCCGGTCAGGACGACTACGCTGCCTTCTCCGAGGAGGACCGCAGACTCTACGCGGAGCTCATCGTGCACGGCCTCGCCTTCGCCTGGACCGACTCCGCACTGGAGATGCAATTCGTACGCCACAGCGATCCCACCGGGACCCCCTGGCCCACTCCGCTGTCCGCCTTCCTGACCCACGCACCGTGGATCCCGCAGACGGCCGCCTTGAGCGCCACCTCGGAGGGGACCGTGTTCGCCACCGCCGGCACGGCCTGGTGGTGGCACGGCACGCAGCCCCCGCCCCAATTCCTCGGCGTTGTGCCGGCTTCCTTGCGCAGCAGGCGGTCCACCAAGCTCGTGGCACGGCTCGGCCTGCTCGGCATTCGCTCCTGGGATGATCCCGGCACCGCGCTCGACCGGCTCCGCCACCTGCCGGACCTGGTGCAGGCCGACGTCCACCTCAGGGAAGGAAGACTCGCGCACGAGATCGGACGGGAGTACGAGAAGGCGTGGGCGCAGCTGCTGCCGGCGGAGGGCGGGACGCGCACCGCCGACGGCGGGCAGCCGGCGGCGCCGCGCCGGCTGCTGGTGACCCGCGCTGGTGCCCTCGCCTCGCTGGACCCGGCGGAGACGGACGAGACGGTCTTCGTCCCGGATCCTGACGGGGCCCAGAACCGGGCCCTTCTGGACCGGGTCCTCGTGCCCGTGATCCCAGTACGGGACAGGGCACTGGGCGGGCGGGTCCACGCCTTCCTCCAACGGAGGACGACGTTCGACGTCCAGCGGTGCGGCGAGGCCGCGCACGACATCCAGGCCGACGGGTTGCCCGTCCGTGACGCACCGCACGTGCCGTTGACGGAGTACGCGGGATCCTGGCTGCTCACCCTGGTCGCGGCCCTGGTGGAGTTCGACGACGAACGAGCGTCCCGTTCGGAGCCCGTTGCCGCGGCCGACGTGGCCGGCCTACTGCATCGCTGCGACGTGACCGTGGCCGGCGAGGCCGTCCTCTGGATCGCCGGCCACCGCCTCACCGAGCACGGAGCGGACCGAGCTCTGTTGCACCCGCACCCAGACCGGCCCCGTGTGGTCGTCGTGCACAGCGAGCCGCGTACCGGCTGGCGAGTGCTCCGCACCGCCGCCCCCGCCGTGGCTGCCCTGATCGGCGCACCCTACCTCGCAGACCCGCTGTGGAAGGCGCTAACCAAACTGGAGGAACGCGGCCTGAAGACCGACCACGTCCCGGAGGAGGATCTCACGGACGTCCTGGACCTGCGGCCGCACCAACTGCACGCCGTCCTCGCCGAGCGGGCGTCACAGCGTTCTGGCAGCGCGCGGCTTGTCCCCCTCCTCGCCTGCCTCGATCTCGACCTCGCGGAGCAACTGCGGCAACACGCCGAGGACTTCTCCGACCGCGCCGCCCTCCTCACATAGCTCACCGACCGGATCGGCGCACCGAACGCGGAACAGCTCATGCGGTTGCTGGAGGACGACGACCGGGAACGGCAACTGAGCGCCATATCCGTGCCCCTTGCCGACGCCAACCGCGCATGGCGCGCCCTGGGCCTCCCGGAGATCGACAACAGGGACCGGCATGAACGGCATTTCGCGGCATGGCTTCAGCGGAACCGTCCCGCGCTCGCCGAGCGGATCAGGGACGCCTCTAGGGACGTCCACCGGTCCGGTCGGTCCCTGGCCGGGTACGTGAAGCTGCGCGACCTCTCCCTACTCGCGCCGGACCCGGCCTGGCACACGACGCTGTGGCATCTCTCCGACGAACTCCTCCAAGCCCACGCGGACGCCTGGCTGATGAAACAGCTTCCCGCACCCGCGTCGACGTCACGCCCGCTGAGGCCGCTGGCCGAGGTACGCGAGGCATCCAGCACAGCGGTGCACAAGCAGGTACCACGGCTACGGCAACTAATCGAAGAATGGGAGCGCCTCCATCCCGCAAGCCGCCCCACGGTGCTGCCCCCCTCCCAGGAAGTCCTGCGGGAACTGGACGACGACGGCCTGCTGGACTTCGAAGTCTTGTCCGTGAAGGCATTGATCGCCTGGCTTAGGGCTCGCGACCACTGGCCCCAAGACATGCCTCTGTCGGACCGGCGCGCGGACCTCGGACTGGCCGCGACACGTCTCCCGGAGTCCGCGGGGAACACCGGCGGAGCCACGGGCGGAGGCCGACCCGGAGGGTCCGCACCCGGCCCCCATGCAATGCTGAACGGCAGGCCCGTGTCGGCCCTGCCCGACGACCTCGCGGCGCTCGCCCGCCAGGTGGCCGCAGACCTCACGCCTGAGCAGCGGGCCACCTCGGCCACGTCCGCCACGGCGCTCGCGCCCCGCATTCCGCAGCCACGCACCTCCTCGTCTTCCGGTGCAAGGCCGCACAGCGGTTCGTACCAGGTCCCCGCGAGCGACCAGGACCGGACATTGGCCGTGGGCCTTGCGGGGGAGGCGGCGGTGGGCGCGTGGCTGCAAGAGCAGTTCGGGGTCGAACCACAGGACTCATGGAAGTCCGGCCTGCGAGTCCACGGGCTCGCCGGCGCGCAGCCGGGGGACGACCGGCTCGGCTACGACTTCCTCATCCACGACGGCGACGCGACCTACCTCTACGAGGTCAAGGCATCCACCGGCGACAGTGGCGAGATCATCCTCGGCGAGTCCGAGGTTCGACGCGCTTCTCGCCTGAAGCCGGACGAGACGTACTTCATCGTGTACGTCTCTCACGTCCTCGACCGCGACCGCCGCAACATCACCGTCCTGCCCAACCCATTCGGCGCCCCGGACCTCGCTGGCTACGAACTGGTCAGCACCCAGTTGAGGCTCCGATTCAACCTTGGCTGAATTAACAAGTTCGTGCCCGGCTGACTGTGGGACGACGGAGGTGGAAAGTACAGGACTCGGCCACCGGGCTGGTCCGCCACCTCATTAGCCGTTCGCGGCACCAGCCCACCACGCGGGCCTCGGTCTGTGCGGGAGCTCCGACGGCTCGGGCGTATCGAGAGGTCACCATGTGGTGGGCTCGCACCACCAGCACCAACGAGTGGTCATGGCGAGGGGTGTTGACGCTCGAAGGCGCCGGGCATCGCCGCTCTGCACGGAGGCATCGGGGCCAGGTAGAGGGCAGGCGTCCGCCCGGCGCCCACGAGCGCCAGCCCCTCGCTTTGCGGTGGTGGCCGCGGGGATGCGAACGCCGCCGCTCTGTTGTGAGACGTCGACGACGCCAGGGCCTCTTGAGTAGTCCGTCCGACACCACACACGACCACCACCATGAGCATCGAGGCAAACACCGTTCTCAGTGGAGGCCTCAACTTCCAGGGTCCAGAAAGGCGTCGCAGTTCCGCGCTCGAACAGTCCGGCGTGGGGGTAGCCAGGGCTGCTGGAGATGTTGACAACGAATTAGGGCACTTTTCTTCTCGTCGGACTCGACAACCGCGAGCTACCAAGAGGCCCTTCTTGCATGCGCATGGATCCCCACTCACCTGCACCAATACGCTGTTCGAATCCCATCTGTCGGCGACGGGAGCGGATAGAGAACACCCAGTCAGCAGGCGGAAGCAGCCGCTACTACCGCTTCCGTGTCCGCTTCGGCTTCCGCTCAACGATCACCGTCTGCGGCGCGGCAGGTGCCTCATCCTCGGAAGCCGGTTCAAAGCGTCCCGGAGTGCTCCTGCGCATCGCCTCGATGTATGGCGGAAGTTCGAAGGTTCGCTGATCTCGATCGACCGGGATCTCTCCGAGGTGCCCAGAGGCGTCCCTGGCCCCGCGGGCTCCTCCTCGCCGTGTGAGCACATCGAGTGTGCCGTGGATGCGGTCGACCCAGTCACCGCGGTTCAGCCTGGGGTGCCAGCGCTGCTCCTCTCGCTTGGGGTCCCAGGGCGGGAAACCGAAGGCGTACGACCAGGGAAGGGCCGCCGACAGGTACTTCTGCACGCGGAATCTTGCGGCTGTGGGCCCGACGATGTCGCCATCGCTGAGCTTCTTGACGTCGTAGGAAGAGATGATGGCGCAGCCGTAATGGCGAGGCTCGGCGTGCTTGCAATCCTTGTACGAGCTCAGCCCGGGACAGGCGTTCCACTGGGCCGGTGGTGCCCAGTACGTTCCTTCCTCGAAGGTGCCCTCTGGCCAGCCGTTGTAAAAGACATGAAAGGCGTAGCGGGCCTGATCAGGGTCACAGCCCTTGAGTAACGTGTCGTACTGGAAGGCGTCTTCGCCTGCTCCAGGGTGTTTCAGCATCCGGTAGGTGTTGTCCTCGTAGACGCGCTTGGCCTGGATTCGAAGGCAGACCCACCCCGCCTGGTCGTCTCCGATCCACCACTCCCAGTCAGCGCCCGAATTCCGCTCTTGCACTTGGTTGCTCTGGTAAGTCAGTAGTCCAGGGACTTGGTTCTGGAGCGTGAAGAGCAAGTTGTCCGTGACGGACGCCTCGTCGAACCGTCGCCCGGGAAGTCGTCCGAACTCGATGCGTCTCCAGGTGTCTATTGCTGCCGTGTCCATAGCGGTGCACAGGACACGGAGACTCTCAATCGCCACAGTTGCACTCTCTCATGATGCAGCGATCAGCACGGGGCGCTGCGTGAGCTGGACTGCGCGATCGGTCCCAACGCACGTCTGAGTCTGTGCGGGTCCAGCAGTCCGACGCTCGCTGTGGCTCTGTGCGGCATCTACAGCGCTGACCTGGGGCCCTGTCTCGTGCCATCGAGGTGGACGTGAGGGTGAGAGAGGGCGCTGTCGAAGGTGGTGAGGGGCGGTCGTCACGAACTTCAGGCTGCTGCCGAATGGCGCTGGTCGTCTGCGGCGTTGTGGCTGGATACGGTTCACGAGCGCGCTGGACGGGATTGACGCGCGGACCCGAGCGCGGGGCGATGAGCGGCCCTACAACTGCTGTCCCACCTCGTTCGTCCTGGCCGAGAGTACATTGACAGAGTCAACGCGTAGGCTTTGCTCGCCAGTCGTATTGCACATCGGGTGCGTCGTTGCCCGCCCCATCCAGCCACACCATCCTTGAGACGAGAGACCATGGAGCAGCAGGACGAACCGGTCACGCTCAGCCTTGCCGGGATCGCACGGCTCGCTGGAGTCGGTCGTGCCGCCGTGAGTAACTGGAGGCGACGGCACAGCGACTTCCCGGATCCTGTTGGCGGTACGGATGCCAGCCCCCTGTTTTCCTTGTCGGACGCGGAGTCCTGGCTTCTCAGTCATGGCAAGATCGATGAGTCCTCTAGTGGCTGGGACCGTCTGTGGCCACGAATCGAGGACCTCGGTGACCGGGATCGGATGGCCCATCTTTTGGCCTCGGCAGGTGAACGCTTGGCAACCCCGATGATGGAGCCGCCGTCTGAAGCCCCGGGCCCCGGCGCTGCAGACCGGAGACTTGCGGACGAGGTCGTGCGGCTGGCCCGTCGTCAGTCACCCGCGGAAGCCTTCACGGTGCTGCTGGATCGTTGGCACGCCGTCCACGTCCGCCAGTTGACCGTCACTCCCCGTCAACTGGCCGACACCATGGTGGCTTTGGCTGCCGAGCTGCATGACGGCAGTACGCCGGTGCGTCGGGTGCTGGACCCCGCGTGTGGGATGGGCTCGCTGCTGGCCGCGTCAGGTCGGAGGTGGTCGGACCAGGTGCCCCCGCTTGTGCTCGCCGGGGTCGACAGCGACGCCGCTTTGGCCCGCCTGACCCGGGCCAGGCTGGCCTTGGAGTTCCCGGACTGCGAGCGCCACGTGCAGTCCGCCGACACAATGCGTGACGCACCCCTGCCGCAAGCCTCCCGCGCTGATGTCGTTCTGAGCTATCCACCGTCCAACGAACGTTCCTGGGGACACAGCGAGCTGGCGACCGACCCCCGCTGGGTGTGCGGCGTACCGCCGCGGACCGAGCCTGAGCTGGCCTGGGTGCAGCACTGTCTGTCCGTGCTGGAGCCCGGGGGTGTCGCAGTCCTGGTCCTGCCGCCCGGTGTCGCTTCGCGCAGGGCCGGACGGCGAATCCGGGCTGGGCTGGTGCGTTCCGGAGCTGTGCGAGCCGTAGTCGCGCTGCCGCCTGGGAGTGCGCCGCCTCACGGGGTGGGGCTCCACTTGTGGCTGCTGGCAACGCCCCGTGAGTGCCCTGGGAACGAGGTGACCTTCGTTGATGCAGCGGACTGCCGGACGACCGCACTCACCGGCCGTGGCACGGCTGTTGACTGGGACGGTCTGCGTGAGCGCACCGTGGCGGCCCTGCGTGGCAGTGCCGTACCAGGCATCACACGGGTGCCGGTCATGGAACTACTCAGCGACGACACCGATCTGACGCCCTCACGGCGCACCGTGACTGAGCGGTCCGTGGGGCCAGTAGAACTGCGCTGCGCCTGGGCCGCCTGGGACAAGGCACTGATGGACGTGGACGACGCCGCCAAGGCCGTTCGCGACCACGAGGTGGGTGCCGCGGTGCCGGACGACCTCAGCTACACCGTCGTAGGCGACTTGGAACGTTCCGGCGCCCTGGACGTGACGGCCGGAAAGGCCGTCGCCGGTGATCTGATCCAGCAGGGAACGCGGGCCGAGGGCGCGCTCTGCGTTATTACCCCCTGGGCCGTCCGGGGCGAGGAACCCTGGGTTGCGGCGGCGCAGGCCGCCGGGCTGGAAGATGAGGGGCAGGGGGTTCTGACGTCCTTCGGTGATGTCGTGGTCGTGACCGAAGCTGGCGGATTCGATGTCTGGGTCGAGACGGCCGGCCCACGCCTGCTCGGTGCCCACACTGTTCGGCTGCGCACCGACCTTTCGCTGCTCGACCCGTTCTTCCTCGCCGCGTGTCTGCGGGCGCCAGGCAACGACCAGCGGGCAGGAATTCGTGCCTCCGCCACATCCCGGATCGACGTACGCCGACTGCGCGTCCTGCGCGCGACAATGGCGCAGCAGCGGCGGATCGGGGAGGCTTACCGCCAGCTCGTGCGGTTCCGAGAGGCGGTGGCCGATCTGGACAGGAACGGTGAACTGCTCTCAGCCATGTTGTCGGGGCTGCTGGCCCAGGGCAGGCTGACGGGGGACTGAGGAACTGGGGCTTGGCAGGCGCTGGCTTCAGTTTCTGCGAGGCTCGTCAAGCTGGCTGTTGAGGCGGGCCAGCAGCTTGTGGATTGTTTCGGGCAGACCCGGAGACACTTCTCCTGGCCTCGCGTCCAAAGCAAGTTCCTCCACCTCGACGCCCACCTCCCGGCACAATTCCATGATCTGGTGGGAGGGCCCCGGCCCCGGCCAAAACGTGAGACCTTCGGTAAGTTCCCGCCAGTCGTCGGCCACGGCCTGGACTGGGCTTCCTTCCGCAGCCATCACCTGGACCGCTCCGAGCTGCGCCCGGACCCGCAGTTCACCGGTTTCCGTGCCCGCCTGTGCGTCTGCGAGCCGCCTGGCGACGTCCCGATAGGTGCGGCCGGCGGCGGCCGTCTCCCCACGCAGCAGCTGAGCACGGGCCACAATGAGGCGTGCGCCCTGCACTTCGCGGACCGCCCCAGGGAGGCACTGCTCGGCGCGCACCAGCATTGCGGTCAGCTCGTCGACGGCCGCGCCTGGTTCGCCGCGTTCGACTTCGATCTCGGCCTCGGCGCACAGATTCCGCAGGGCGGACCGCGTAGGACCGCCGACAGGGCGACGATGCACCCGGGGGCGGCGCACGCTGGCGGGCGATGCTGCGGCGGGCGGGGCCGCAGTGGTGTGCGCGGCGCGATGGGGCAGCGTCGGGTCAGGATCGAAGCCGGGACGCGGAGCCGGGTCGCCGGGCGAGGGTAGTAGCGGACGCCAGATCTCAAGGGCCAGTTCCAAAGGCGGCCTGTCGGTAGGTGACTTGGCAAGCATGCGGTCTGTGATGTCCACAATCCCGGACGGCAGGGTGGGGATGTCGTCGCTGAGCAGTGGTGGTCGCTCCTCGCAGTGCAGGCGGGCCAAGTCGTAGTCGGAGTGGCCGGCCTCGAAAACCAGCCGTCCGGTCACCATCTGGAAGGCGATGCAGGCGACACCGTAGAGGTCGGCCTCCGGGCCCGGGTTACGCTCGCCGCGGTGGATCTCCGGGGCCATGTAGCCGATGGTGCCGGGTGTCCGGCCGTTGGTGTATCGGGTTGCCGTCGGGTCTTGTGGCAGGGCGATGCCGAAGTCGGTGAGATACACAACGCCGTCGCGCCGGGCCAGCAGAACGTTGGCGGGCTTGACGTCCCGGTGCACCACGCCCGCCCCATGTACCCGCCCGAGTACCTCCAGCAGTGGAACAACCACACACGCCGCTGCCGAGAGCGTGGGTCTGTTCCGGGTCAGGAAAGCGTGCAGGTCCTCGCCATCGACGTACTCCGTGACGAGGTACGGGCGCGGCGGTGAGAGATCCGCGTGCACGAAGGCCGGCACGCCCTGGCCACCGAAGCGTCGGTGCATCTCGCACTCGCGGTCAAAACGCCTTAACTCTCGGGAGGTGGGGGCCCGGTATCCGCGTAGGGCGGCCTCGGAATCTCGCGGCCATAGGAACTTCACTGCGACCGCCCGCCCGGCGTGGCTGTCGTCGGTCGCCCGGTAGACGACGCCCATCCCGCCCCAAGTGCCTTCCCCGGCACGGCTGAATCTGCCCGCGAGCTTCTTCCCCGCCGGCCATGGCTCCACCACGCACGCTCCCTGCTTCTTCTGGCGAACCGTCAGACGTCAAGCTACAGCAGATTATTGCGTGCCTTGACTTTGTTCACAGACTTCTGTCACGGTGATGCACCTCACCGTCGAGACCGCAAGGAGTCCGCACCGTGCAGCCTTGGGTCAATCCCCCCGGTACGGTCGGCGCCGGGCGCCTGGCCCGCATCCCGGTCCGTCACCTGCGGGACGAGGAGCCCGGTTGTCCGATGAACCGTGCTCTCAGTGTCCGCCGCGATGTGTTCGCTGTGGACCGGGTTTCGTCCAAGACACCGCGCGAGGACTTCCCGTTCGCGCTCGCGCAGGAGCTGCTCGACCAGCTGGAGTCCGGTGCGGCGCAGAGCATCGAAGAGGCCCTGGAGCGGTGTCGCGGGACGCGGTCCCGGTGCCTGCCGCAGCATGTGGCCTGGTCGACGGCGGCCGCCGAGCGTTACCTCGATGCCCGCCGCAGGGACCAGGAAAGCCGCAATGGCGCTAATTTCCCCCGCACGTTCTGTGCCCCAGACGCATGGGTCGCGTTCCGTACGCTCGAGGAGCCCGACGTGCGCGGCATCACCGACTACGAGCGCAGTGTCTGGGGGCGGCAGTATGTCTCGGGCGACGGAACGCTGCGCGAACTCGTCATTCCCGCCAAAGGAAATGCCAAAGAGCGCCTTCCATTGCCCGAACTCGCCGCTGTCGCCTTTGTCCTGTACTACGGGATCCCGGCCCGCATTCCTTCCTTCAAGCACCAGTCCCCAGCCCTCAGGCACCCGGCGCCACCGCCGCGGCCAGAACGCGTCCGGGTCTACTCTGCCGGCCTCACCGAAGGCCGTATTCGTCTTCTGCGCGCAACCGAGACGGACGCCTTCGCGGATTGGAGCGCCGAAGAGATCCGGGACTTGCATGAGCAACACGTCGTGCCCCGGCTCGGCCGTGTCCTCGACGGCCGCGAACGCATCGCCGGTGCTCACTGCGCGGGTTGCAAGGTGTTATCCGAGTGCTCCGCTATACCGCGGGTGCCCGCTCTCCTCGTGGTTCCACCTCCCACGCGGCCTCGCAAGCGGCGCACCGTATCGGTCAGCGACCTGAGAGCACATCACGACTGCCCCGCCCGCTACCACCTGACCCGCGTGCTCAAACTGCCGAACTCGGTTCGAGAGAACGAGGCCGTGCGCAGAGGCCGGGCCGTCGACAGCTGGCTTAACGCCCGTCACGCCTCGGCGGACGCCCCGGCGTGTCACGAGGTGCCTCTGCCCCCGCACTTGCCGGGCCTCGCGGAGGACGAGCTGGCTTCTGCCCTCGGGATGCTCCGGGCCCACCGGGCCCGGTGCCCGCTCGACAATCCGGCGGCGACGCAGTTCCGCCCGCAGTACCGAGTGGCAGCCCACGATCCGCAGTCCGACGTCGTGGTCATCGCCTCCTGCGACCTGGTTTACGAGGAACGCGGCGGAGTCGTCGTTCGCGAGACCAAGACCAGCGCGTTTCCGCCGGGCGGTCGGTCCGTTCTGCTGGAGAAGTATCCGCAACTCGCCCTCGCAGTACTGCTGCTGGCGGCTGGCGTGCTCGGCGGCGATTTGCGACGGTCCCGTGTGGAGCTGGAGCTCCTGCGCCCGGACGGGGTGGCCCTTGAGGAGTTCGATCCGGGCGACGAGGCC
The DNA here is from genome assembly GCF_009872555.1 of Streptomyces sp. SID5643. Classification (NCBI taxonomy): domain Bacteria; kingdom Bacillati; phylum Actinomycetota; class Actinomycetes; order Kitasatosporales; family Streptomycetaceae; genus Streptomyces; species Streptomyces sp. SID5643. The sequence goes on along the minus strand of NZ_WWIC01000354.1, from coordinate 38,600 downwards.
ACGGTCGAGCACGCCCGTAACGTTCTTGCCTCGTACACCGTGCCCTGGTCCGCCGAGACCCGCTACGACGCGGCGCCCCGGCCCGGTTACGACTGCACCGACTGCGAGGCGCTGTCCTGGTGTGGCACGGGTAAGGAGCGCGTGGCTGCCGCAGGTTGAGGGAAGTTCCCGCCTTCTCCGTCAAGTCGCTCGTCGCAGTAACTGGAGTGAGAGCCGTGCCCGCAAGTCCCCTTGCCGCTTTCGATTCGTCCGCCGAAACGCTCGATGCCTGGGCCCCCCACGACGGCGTCCCGCTGCTGGCCACTGTGGCCCGGGCTCTGTGCGTGCTGGACCACACCACTGGGTTGGACGCCTTCTCTCTGCCATACCCTCCCGTCGTCCAACTCGCCCTGGACCGGGCGGTCGTCGCCTGGCTGCGCCGCGGACTCCGGCCACCCGCCTCGCTCGCGGAACTCGTCCAGCGGTGTGCCGACATCCCGTTGGAAGACTGGCCCCTGTCTCTGCCGTCGGACGCCGTCGGCCCGGACGACGTTTTGCTCGACCCGTACTCTCATCGCCCCACCCAGTTGTGCCATGAGTGGAGTGAATGGGAGCGTTCGGCACCTGACCCGGCTGTGCGGCATCGTGACCAGCAGGTGATGCGGACCGCTCTGGACCGGTGTCGCAGTCACGGAGAGGAGGACGCGTACACCGAGTTCCGCGGTCTGCTGGTCCGGCGGCCGGTCTTGACGGCTCAAGAACTCTTCGCCCTGCATGGCGACTTCACGTTGGAGCCGGTCTGGGAGCTCATCGACTTGATCTACCCGGAGGTCCCTCTTTCCTGGAGCCGGGAGGGTTGCTACGCGGTGTGCGGCCGCTGCGGGACACTGCTGACGCCGCTTGCGGGCGGAGAGTGGTGGTGCGAGCGGGATCGCTGTCGACGGCAGGGAGATCCACCGGTCGGCCGTCTGATCGAAGCGGCCCACGCTGGCACTGTTTACCAGTTGGAGCGCCCGTTGCGCCGACACGTCACCGGGCCTGGACTGGCCGAGGTGGAACTGGAGGAGCGGCTCGCCGGTCTGGGCCTGAGCGTCACCATGTGGCCCGGCTTTGACGCCTACGACCTTCTGGTGGTCTTCCCCGACGGCCACCGCTGGGCCATCGATGTCAAAGACTGGGCGCATCCAGCCTTCCTCGGCCGAGCCGCCCGCCCCGTGCGGCCCGAGCCTCCGTACGACGAGGCGTTCTGGGTGGTGCCTGTCTACCGGGTACGCGAGCGCCCCGGATATCAGCAGGCGTTTCAGCGAGCTCGGCCCGCAGCGGCCGCTGCTGTACGCCTGCTTACTGATGACGAAATAATCCGGGCCGCCCGGCAGCGGCTGGCCGAGTCGCGCCGTGGCACCCGCGGCGACAGCCGGGAGAGAACAGATGCGTGACGAGAAAGTCTGGTGCGAGTCGGTAGCGGGGGAGCTGGGGGACGAGTGGTCGAAGGCCGGTGCCCCGGACGGCTTCGGCCCGGTCGAGTTGTGCCGTGTCGAGTTGGGGCTGCGGCTGCTTGAACTGCTCGCCCCTTCGGCGGATGCCGCAGACGCGTACGTGCTGTTCGGAGGCTATCCGTTCGCGCAGCGTGCCGGGTTGGCGCAGCAGCCGTGGCAGCGCATGGCCCTCGCAGCCGCCCGGCACCTCCTGTGGCAGTTCCGGAGGCGCGCCTGGCGGCAGGCGCTGGACTCCTACCGGTTGGTCTCCGACAGGCTGCGGGCTTACGAGCTGCCGCCTGACGGAACTGCCGGCGGTCCCCGACCCGTGGTGCCGATGGTGGCCGGGCGCCGGATGGACGTCTACGACCAGGCCCTTACCCAGTTGCCGAGCCTGGTCACCCGTGCCCTGAAATCGGCCCCCGCAGGGACAAGTTCCTTCCAGGAACGCCGCCGCATTGCCTCGGTCACCATTCCTGAGGAACTCGTCTTCGCCAACCCACCCGGCCACGACCTTGCCGCGGGCCGGCCCGGTGGCGGCGAGCCCCTCAGCGTGTGTCGCGCCGAACTGTGTGCGGCGGCGCGATGGATGGACGAGCGCGAGCGTGAGGCGGGGGTCCAGCATCCCGGTCACTGGGAACAGCGGCTGGAGGGGGTCAGGTTCGCACCCCGCGATGCCGCGGGAATGGACTATACCGAGGCAGACGAGGTTGAACTGGCCGGAATGGTCCACCTGGCCGGCATGGTCGGTGCGGGCAAGAGCACTTTCATGATTTTGGTGGCCGTATGGGCCGCCCGGCGGGCAATTCCGCTGCGCACCACGCTCGTTGTCGGCGATGTCGCCGAACAGCTACGGCTGTGCGGTCTCTTCGACCTCCTCGGTATCGCCGTCGCGCCGGTGCTCGGCGCTACCACTCGTGAGCAGCACGTCCAGCGTATGCATCGACGGCTCTCCGCCCGAGGGCTCGACAACCTACTCGACCACGATGACCCCGGCTTCGACCTGCTGAGCACCGCGTGCCCGGTGAGCGGTCTGCGCGGTATCGAGGGTGATCCGCTGGAATACCGCGACGCACCCTGCACCCGGCTGCACCCTGAGCCACAGCGCGGCGCGGCAGAACCGGAAACGGTTGTTCTGGAGCAATGGGATCCCGACCGGAGGGCCACTGCTCCCCGCATGTCCCACGCCCAGGACCGCCTGCTCGGCCGCCCGCACGGTTGCCCTCTGTGGGCTGAGTGCCCGCGTCATGCGGCTGCCCGTGCGCAAGTCGACGCTCTGATCTGGGTGGCCAACCCGGCCAGCCTGGTGCAGAGCCAGGTGCCCGAGCACCTCAATGAAGAGCGCTTGCGTCAGCTGGAACTGGCTTGCCTGCGCAGCGACTTGATTTTCGTGGACGAGGCGGACAGCGTCCAGATGGCATTGGACCGCCTTTTCACCCCATCTGGCACCCTGGTCCGCCCCGACACCGACTCCTGGCTCGACCAGCTCAACCGCTACAAGATTGAAGAGTTGAGCAGGCGGGCCCGCCTGCCGTTGACCGACGGCCAGGTCGCCCAGTGGAATCGGGCCCTGGGAACTGTCACTCTTGCCGTCGACCCGCTCTGCGCTCTGCTGATCAAGAACGAAGACCTCAGGGAGTGGGCTGATCCCGCCTACTTCAGTCCGTGGACGCTCCAGCAGAGCCTGCTCGACGACCTGTTCCGCGACGTGACCCAGCGTTACCGCGAAAGCGTGCAGGGTCAGGCCGCACAGGAGGCGTCCGCTGCAGACGACACCGCTGCCGACAGCGCTGAGCTCTACGAGGGCTATGACGACGTGGCGCAAGGGCCCGACCCTTCCCCGCACCTCGCGCTCTCCCCGGTCCGCCGCCTGCTTGAGGAAGCCTGGGATACCTTCCGCGACGATCCGTTCGGGGAAGGCGAAGCCCTCGACCCGCTCAGCCACGTCCTTGCTGATACAGCCGACGCTCTTCTGCACCATATGGCAGCAGGCCGCACGAAGGAGCGGGTGCGCAAGCTAGCCGGTCAGCTCGTCGACCAAGTGACCGAGGAGGTACGGGCGGAACAGCCCGCAGCCGCCACGCCCCCGCCCGAGCCAACGCAGGACTGGTGGGATGCCCTGTGTTTGCGGCTCTCCTTCCTCCTGCTGCTCAGCACCCTGCATCACCGGCTGGAGCGGCTCACGTTCCTGTGGCCGCATGTGGAGGCCGCCCTCCGACTGGACTCCCAGGGCAGGGAGCTGGCCCGGCGCGTCCCGCTGGACTACGCCCCGCTGGTGCCCGAGGCGCCCATGGGGAACATCCTCGGCTACCAGTACCTCCCGGACGGCGAGGAACGTGACGACGCCGGACGCCGCGGCGGCACCCTGCGCTTCTTCCGGTGTGCGGGAGTCGGGCGCGAGCTGCTGCTGAATCTGAACAGCCTCGGCGCCGACCCGGCCACCGGCCTTTGCGGCCCGCACGTCGTGTTGATGTCCGGCACCAGCTGGGCCGGCGAGTCCAGCCGGGCCCACGTCCGCGTCCCGGTGAGCCTCGTCCTCAAGCCCACTGACGCGTCCCTGGCTGCCGTGGCCCGAACCTCGTTCGCCACCCGTTTCCTCTACGACCGCGACGGCCGCCCGATGAGCCTCTCCGGCACACCGCCGCGCGACCGCCTCGCCCAAGCGGTCGCGATGGCCCGGCGGCTCGGTGAACCTGGCCTGGGGGGCACTTCGGTGCTGGGCCAGGAGATCAGCCGTATCCCCGAGACGACCCGGCGTCGAGCGCTGATCCTCGTAGGCAGCTACCGGGAAGCTACTGCAGTGGCCGAGGCGCTGCACCGGTTCGACGCCTGGCGCGGCAAGGTGAGTGCGCTGATCCCGGACGACGAAGCCCGCGGCAGCGGTGGACCAGCCGGCACTGCACCCGGGCAGCCGGACGATACTCCGGCGACGCTAAGGCGTGGCGACGTCGCCCGCTTCGCCGACGATGACACCGCAGAAGTCCTGGTCGCTCCGCTGCTGGCCGTCGAGCGTGGCCACAACATCCTCAACGAGGAGGGTAAAGCGGCCTTCGGCACCGCCCTGTTCCTGGTCCGCCCGCACCCCCGCCCCGACGACCTCGACCTGTCCGTCTTTGCAGTCAACGACTGGCTGAGCGGCATGCTGCGTGACGAGCCGCGCCGCGACACTCTCGACGGCCCGCACACGCTCACCGAACTCATGGAAAAGGAAGGTTCGCTGGACGAAGCGGCCCGAGCCCTGCGCCACCAGGGTCGCCGCGAATGGCGCAGACTGCTCAACCGCAGGTACGCCTACAGCTCACTGTCCGTCTGGGAGAAGCGCGCCTTTGCCTGGGACCAGCTTGTCACGCTGTGGCAGGTCATCGGCCGTCTGGTACGCGGCGGAGTGCCTGCGCGGGTGGTCTTCGTCGATGCCGCCTTCTCGCCACGCCTGGCGAGGCAGCTCGCACCCGGCAGTACAAGCCAGCCGTCCTCCGTGAACGATGTGCCGGGCACCGACGGCCTGCTCCATGCCCTCGGTGGCATCCTCGACCCCTACTTGACAGACCGGCCACGCGCCGAACAGGCCGAGCCCGACTCCTCATCGCCCCACCCCGATGCGGCGGCTCGCGCGCTGGTCCGTCTCCTGTACCAGCCGTTCTACAACGCCCTCAGCACGATGACCCACCGCTGACCCCCCGCCTCTGCTCGCGAGGAGTTGTCCCATGCCACCCGTCTACCGCTCCGCCCGCACCACAGCCTGGCGCCCGACTGACGCCTTCGCCTCTCATACCGCGCCCTACCGCGTCCTGCCCTTCCCTGAGCAGTGGCGGGACGCCGTCCTGACCCTGTGCAACGCGCCCCGGGTGGCAACGGGCAAGGAGCCGTGGAAGACAGCACCGACCTGGCGCCTGGAACAGGTCCTGCAGGCGTTCGCACCCGACGTCCTCGCGCTGCCACGCCCCTTCCACGACCGCGACCCGGGCGCGCCGGCCCACTGGCTGTGTGCGCCCGCCGACCTCCCCGACCCGCTCCCCGGCCCGGTCCTGGACACCGTGCTCAAGCACTGGCTGCGGGACTTGCGGCCCGAGCCCGAGTACCGCGGCCTGCTGAAGGAGACCATCGCAGAACTGGCCGCCCATCCGCCGCGCTGGGAGACCGTCCACCATGAACTCCTGCCGCGCGACGTCCCGACCGATGGCGGCACCGCACGTCCATCACCGCACCAGTACAGCCTCAGCCCCGACTGGCTGGCCCGCCGGATCCTCGCTCTTGGCCCATACCTGTACGACGGTGGGCAGCTCATCTTCCGGGCCATGCCACGTGGACCACGTGACCAGGGTGCCCAACTCGTCTCCGAGCCGATCCGGTTCCCCGGGCCGGACGAGAAGCAGGACTCCTGGTGGTCGGTGACGCTGTCGATCACGCTCCAGACCGTGCCGTTCGACCCGCTGCCGCGCTTCAACCTCCGCTGGTCGGTTCGCCGTTGGGCCACTCGTACCAACGCCAAGACGGGCCGCTTGCGCCTCCCGTGGGGTGCGAGCACCACCGTCCTGCTGCGTCCGCGCAGGCCGTTCCTGCCGGGCACCCCCCGCAGCGAGCGGTTCGCCGTCGCCGCTCTGGAGCGCTACTGGGACAAGGACCTGGGCGAGAAGGGCGACTTCGCCGACCGGTGGCGCGCGGGCGGCCCCGCAGCGATGCTCGCCGGGCTGCCCCTGGGCGAGCCCTTCCCGGACGTCGACGCGATCCTGACCGACCCCGCGTCCTGGCTGCGCGACGATGCCCGAGCCGGCATTCTGTACCGCACCGCTATGGGTCGGCACGACGTGGGCCCCGGCTTCATGGCACACCAGCTCTCGCAGCTCACAGCCTGGGCGGAAGGCGCCCTCACGTCGGAACTGCGCCGCGCCCCGGACCTCTCGCTGATCGACCGAGGCACGCCCGCGAACATCCCCAAGGGCGATAAGGAGACGGCCGAAGCGGAACGGTGCGCTCAGCGTCGGCTGGCGACGGCCTACGCGCTGAATGCTCTCGACGGCGTAGCGCGCCAGGGCGGCGCTCCCGTGCTTGAGGCACGGCTGCTGTGGCAGTCGCCGCGGCTGCGCGACGCCGCCTTGGCCTCCCTCGGCGAGCTTTTGGGCCTCAAGGGCGACGGCGGATCCTTCACCGCACAGCAGTACGACGACGCCACGGCCGGCGCACCGGTCGTGCACGAGTGGTCCGCTCCGGAGCTGACCGTGCGGGTCCACTGCATGCGCCCGCTCGTCGCGCTCGGTGACCGTACCGCCGACAGCCTCCTTGCCCCCCTCGACCTGCCCACCGGCACCCATATCAAGGACGTCCAGGTGACCGCCGCGACAGTGGCCCGGCGCGACAGCGCCGCACAGTGGCTGGCCGCGGAACGCACCACCGACGCGCCGGCCCTCGCCCTTGTAGAGATCGGCCGCGCCGCGTCATATCCAAGCAGGCTGCACGACCCGAAGTTCGCCATGCGACTCGGCTGTGCCAAGGCAGGCTTCGTCACACAATTCACCACAGTGCCCGAAGCAGGCGACGAGAACGGCAAGGGCGCGGAAACAGCGTCCAGCCTGCGGCACCGCACGCTAAGTGCCTGGAACGACGGCCTGCGGCAGCTCGGCGCGCGCACCCTCCCCCGGCTCGCCAAGGACGACGGGCTGCCCGACGGACTGCGGCATGCCGCACTGTGGATGGTCCGCAAGAACCGTACGACCCGGAATCGCTGGGCCGCGTACCTTCCGGTCGGCGTCATGGTCACCCCCGATCCGGCCGGCACTGACGCGGCCCGTGTCGAAGGCTGGGACCCCGAGGCGCGCTCTGGCGCAGGCGCCTGGGTCCCCTACCCCGAACTCCTGCTGAGGTTGACCACAAAAGCTGAGGTCAAGCCCGTTCTGCCCAGCCAGCGCGGCTCACAGGACGACGAGGCCGACACCTCTGAGGTACAGACGGAAAATGGGACCGAGCGCCCGAAACGCTACCAAGAACGCGAACGGCAGCGCCGTGAGGCCGCCGAGTGGCTTCAGGGTCTGCGTACCTCCTTGCGCACCGCACCAACGGTCCTGTTCGCCGAGGCCCACAACGCCCGCTCGCACTGGACCTGGCTCCAGGACGGCCGGATCGAACGGGATCGCCTGCAGGACGGCCTCGCTCCCGCTCGTCGCCTCGACCCCGACCTGCGGATGGTTCGGGTCCGCGCAGGCGCCCGGAACGAGACTCCGCAGTGGTGGGGGAGAGCCCCGGAGGGCAAGGCGAACGGCATCCAGCAGGGCTTGTGGGTGCCAGAGGATGCCGCTGAAGACGCCCGTGTGTTCTTCAGCACGACGGCCAAGCCCGTGCAGTTCAAGCACGCGGCGGTGACCGCCGACAAGCTCTCGCCCCGGCCGATCGCTCAGGGCAAGCGCAAGGGTGAACCCACCATCGACACCGGCCAGGCGGCCTGGATGCCGGGGCTGCTGGAGATCGCCGTCGTCGGTTGCCATCGGGACGACGGCGACGACCCGAGGTCCCTCGCGCTCCTCACCCATGTTCTGCGCCAGCCCTCGGACTACGACCAGGCCCTTGCGCTGCCCCTGCCACTTCACCTGGCCGGCCTGGCACAGGAGTACGTACTGCCGACACCGAAGGACGACGAGGCGGAAACGGGAGACGCAGGGGACGCGGTCCAATCCGCTGCTTCGGACGATTTGGATGACGCGCAGGACGCATCGCCGGTGGAACAGCCTGTGCCGGACTTGGAGTTGGAGGCACTCGACGTCGACACTGAAGGGCAGCTGCAACTGTTCGAGATGTAGGTCTGGCCGTATTCGGTGGTGACGGTGGGTAGCCATCACCGATCATGACCGTTCAGTCGCTGTGCCATGCGGCCGGTGGCCGCCGCGCCCAGGGCCGCGGCCACGCTCACACAGAACCCGCCCTCACAGACCAGATTTTGCTGGGTAGGGTGATCCGTGTTGCCGCGGGGCTCGGCACCGAGTCAGGAGCGGGGGTGGGGACGGGTGTCGATACCCGCACTGCAGGCCATGGAGCGCGCCCGGGCCGCCGGAGGCCGCCTTGTGGACTTCACTCAGCGGGAGAGCCGCGGCATCGGACAGGTGTGCCCGTGGGACTTGGTGGTAACCATCGGGCCGGAGCCCGAGGACCTTGATGCGGCAGCCTGGATCATCGCCGACGAGATCATGCGGGCCCGCACCGACCTGGACGACCTCGCATACCGGCTCTGGCGCGACAGCGTCCTGGCCGGCACCCCGCTGACCGGCCCCGATCGCGCCCACGTCCTGCTCTACGCCGGCCCGGTATTCGAGGCCAACGACACCACCGGCATTACCGGCTACGTAGGCGAGTGGCTCTGGTATCTCTCCACCCGCGACCTTCCCCCCGAGCCGGGGCGCAGTGTGGAGATCCTGGACCCGCCCTCATCGACGGTGACGGACAGCGGGCCGGACGGGCTGGTGATCCACCGAGTGCCCGGCAGCGAGCTGGGGTTCGTCTTCCGGTTGTGGGAGATGAAGAAATTCACCGCGGAAAAGACGAAGCCGAGCGACACGATCCGCAAGGCATGGCAGCAGTTGAACACCTGGGGGGCGCGGTACCTGGGCCAGATCTCGTGGGGAGGCAGGGAGCTGGCCCCCGACACCCGGGAGTTCGTCGCCTCAATGGCTCGGCAATGGGTGGACGCGAAGGCGTCGGGGAACGGCGGGGTCAGCATCGCGCTCGACGCCGCTTACACCCCGGACACGGCCTTCGAGCGCTCGCACCAGCACTTCACCACTCACACCCACCTGGGCGCGCTGCAGGGCGTGGTGGTGGCGATCGAGGATCTTGAAGGCTTCGCGAAGGACGTGAGGAGGTACGTGTGGAGCGCACTCTAGACCCGGAGGTGCTCGCGTCCGCGCTCGGCGAGTACCGGGCGGGCGGGGTGCTGCCCAGCGCACAGGACCTGCTGGCGGCAATGACCGAGCTAGAGGTCGCGGCCTTCCGCGGTGAACGGGAGATCGAGGACGAGACCCTCGCCACGGCGTGGTACCTGCACGGGCTCGCCGCGCTCGCCCCGGAGACTCCTGGCTACGACCCAGTGCGGGTGCGGCGAGCCTTCGCCGCAAGCGCGCACCTGATGGACCTCGCCCTGGGCGACGAACGCAGACCCGAGGCTGAGCGGCTCCAGATCGCCTTCGCTGCCCAAGCCGGGTACCGGCGCAGCGAGCAGGACCCGAACGCCACCGCCGTCTACCGGCAGGTTCGCGCTCTCGTCGACATCAGCGGTGAACTGCGCGGGCACATCGGTACCCTGGCGGTGGAGGCTGGCATCGTCTTCCTCGGCTTCGACCGCCCGGAGCTGGGCCGGGCGGTGCGTGCGTGGCGGCGGCAGCTGCGCGGGGTGCGGGCGGTGATGCGCCGCGAGTCCCTAGCGGGGACCATGTACGGGCCCGCAGAGGCCGTCGTGGAGGCTGTTGTCCACCTGTACCAGTTCCTGGGGTTCGGCGAGGAACGGGACCTGCTGGCGGCGCAGCGGCTGCTGCGGGACGTGATGACGCAGACGGCTGGCCGAGGCGACCGGCTGGCGCGGTGGGTCGCCGCGCACCTGTTCCAGATGAGCGGGGAGATGGCGGCCAGCAGCCTGTACCAGCTGCTCCCCCCGGGAACTCCTCCAGAAGTGGCGCGGAGCTTCGCACTGTCGAAGCCGCCGGTGATGACGCTCTGGCCGCCGCAGCGCCAGCTCCTGAAGCTCGAGCGTGGCAACCCGCTCGACCCGGCGACGTCGCGAAGCCTGATCAGCGTGCCGACCAGCGCGGGCAAGACGCTGATGGCCCAGCTGGTGATCTGCTCGCACCTGGCACAGCGCTCCGGGCGCGTGGTGTACGTGTCCCCGATGCGCAGCCTGGGGCGAGAGATGCGCGGGACGCTGCGAGGCCGGCTGCGCGTGCTCGGGCGGCGCCTGGCCGCAGAGCAACCGGAGTTCCCGCTGGGCCCCTGGAGCTCCCCGGCCGAGTCGGACGGCGGGGACGTGGAGATCGTCACCCCCGAGCGGCTCATGCACATGATCCGAAACAACCCCGGCGAAGCACTGGCGGAGGTCGGGCTGGTCGTCGTCGACGAGGCCCACCACCTGGGCCAGGGGCGGCGCGGCTTCGTGCTGGAGAGCCTGCTCACGCTGCTGCAGGCCCGTAGCGACATCCGACTCGTGCTGCTGTCCGCGGCAGTCGGCAACAAGGGCGACATCGCCTCGTGGCTCGACCCGCATCGCCCCGAACGAGAGGTTTACTTCACCGACACCTGGCGGGGCCCGCGCCGGATGCACGGGCTCATGTACCCGAACCTCATGACGGAGCAGGCCGAGCTGACGCAGCGGCGACCGACGGCAAAGCACGCCTCGCCGGTGCTTGCCACCGTGCCCGTCGAGACCCTCCTCGATGTCCGGCCGACCGCCTCCTCCGCCATCGCCCGGCTGACCACCGGCGAGGTAGGCACACGGCGCTTCGCTGGCACCGCAGGCCGGTGGACCGCGCGGACCCGCCTCGCCGGCGGGGTCCCCGACTACCAGGTCTTCGCCGCCGGCGCCGCGGAACTCACCGCGAACGGCAGCGTCCTGATGGTCGTCGGCACCCGGCGGGCAGCCCGTGACGCGGCACTCGCCATCGCCGAACGCCTGCCCGAGCGGCCCGAGTCCGCGGCCCTGACCGACTACCTCGCCGACACCCTCGGCGCGGAGCACCCGCTGGTGCGCTGCACCCTGCACGGCGTCGCCTACCACCACGGCGCCCTGCCCGAAGACGTCCTCCACGCTGTCGAGGGCGCGCTGCGCCGCGACCAGCTCCTGGCGATCGCCAGCACCAGTACCCTCACCGACGGCGTCAACCTGCCCGTGCGCACCGTCATCGTCCACCACAAAGTCGACGGCGACCCGCTCACCTACGACGGCCAGCGCGCCCTGTCCCCTGCCGAACTCCTCAACGCCATCGGCCGCGCCGGGCGGGCCGGCCGGGAGAGCGAGGGATGGATCTTCCTGACCCGCCCCTACCCGCCCCGCCCCGCAGAGTTCGACTCCCTCAACCCCGACCCGGAACAGTTGCGCGTCGTCTCCGCACTGCTGACCAGCGAGGCCCTGGCCGAACTCGCCGCCGCCGAGGACACCCTGCGGCAGGACGCTGACGGTGTCTTCGCGCTGGCGGACAGCATCGCCGCGGACTTCGCCTCCTTCGTCTGGCTCGTCCTGCAGCTCCATGCCTCCTCGGCGGCGCCGCAGGGCAATCCCATCGACGCCTTGGACGCACTGTTCGCCCTGTCCCAGACCGGCAACGGCCGGCACACCAGCCGGTGGCTCATCCTCGCGGACAAGGTCGCCACCGTGTTCGAGACCACCGACCCCACTCAGGCCGGCCGGTGGGCCGCCACCGGCACCAGCCTGAGGTCGGCCCGCTACCTCGACTGGCTCGCGAACCAGCTGGCCGTGCTGCTCGAGCGGCACACGGTGGACAACGCCACCGGAGGCGACCGGCTCGCCGAGCCGGAGGAATGGCCACTGCAGCGCACCCTCGATTTCCTCACCGAGCACCAAGTTTTCGACCGTCTGCTCGACCATGTCCCGGAGGTCACCAAGACCTGGAGCTTCAAGGATAAGGAGACGCGGGGCACTCAGATGAACGTCCCGATCGCCCCCGCGCTCCGCGAGTGGATCTCCGGCACCACGATCCCCGACCTCGCCCGTTCCTGGCAGCCCGGCGTCGCTGCCGCGTGGGCGCTCGAACAGGCGGTACGCAACATCAGCACCGCCTTCGGGCACGCTCTGAGCTGGACCGTCGGCGCCCTCATCAACCTGGTCAACACCAGCCCCGCGCTCTCTCCCGGCGCACCCAGGCTCAACACGCACACCGCGTGGCACATCCGCCACGGCGTCGACACCGAGCAGGCCCTGACCCTGCTCACCTCCGGCATCACCTCCCGACGCATCGCCCACCTCCTCGGCCGCGATGCCGCCCGCCTGGGGCACCGGTCGGCCGGCCTACGGCAGTGGACCGCCCAGCACCACATCGACGGCTGGACACGGCGGTACGAGGCGAACGACTACGAGATCCAGGACCTCCTCGACTACGTCCGAACCCCCTCCGACCCGATCAACCAGCTCCTCGACAACCGCGCCGCCACCACCCCGCTAACTCGGCTGGCAGCAGGGACACCGGACGGCCCAGTCAGCGTCGCACGGCCCAGCGAGCGCCACCCGACCATCCGCGTCGGCCGCGACCGCCGCCGGGTGGCGACCGTGCCCGCCGACCGCCACCTCGATGTCCTCGCGATGCTCGACAGCGGCCTCGACCTCAACCACCGCCTCCACAACGGTCAGCTCATCACCACCCGGCGCGCCCGGTAGCGCTTGGCCCTGTCGCAGGGAACCAAGCGCGGGGACTGCGGTTCAAGAGGAGGGCGATGACCGCAGAGTCACCGACTTGCCGCCGCCCGTGGAGGCTTTGACGCGGAAGTACGGGTGCCGACGGTTCGGCGCTGCTTACCGGTATCGACGGATCGCTGCGCTCATGAGGTGCGGCTCGTGGGTTGGGCCCTTCGGAGATCTTTGGTCCGCGAATGGTCCTACGGGAACTCCCCTGGACGCCAGACTGTAGCTCTAAAAACTCAATTGATTACAGTGAGTATCTTCTATGATGGGTTGCCTGGAGCGCAACGATGCCTCCAAGCAACCCGACTTCAGGCTCTAGAAGAAACCAAGCTTCTGAGGGCTGTAAGAACAAAGAATGTTCTTCGTCTGCTGGTAATGGTCGAGCATCATCTTGTGCGTCTCGCGTCCCATCCCCGACTTCTTGTAGCCGCCGAACGCCGCGTGCGCCGGGTAGGCGTGGTAGCAGTTGGTCCACACCCGGCCCGCCTTGATCTCACGGCCCAGGCGGTAGGCCGTCGTGCCGTCGCGGGTCCAGACCCCCGCGCCGAGGCCGTACAGCGTGTCGTTGGCGATCTTCAGGGCCTCGTCGACCGAGTCGTACGTCGTGACGGAGACGACCGGGCCGAAGATCTCCTCCTGGAAGATCCGCATGTCGTTGGTGCCGCGGAAGATGGTCGGCTCGATGTAGTAGCCGCCCTCCAGACCGGGCACCGTGCGGGGGTTGCCGCCCGTGACGAGCTCCGCGCCCTCCTTCCTCCCGATGTCGAGGTAGGAGAGGATCTTCTCGTACTGGTCGTTGCTCGCCTGCGCGCCGATCATGGTGGCCGGGTCCAGCGGGTCGCCGCCGACGATGGCCCGGGTGCGTTCGACGCAGCGGGCCATGAAGTCGTCGTAGATCGACGAGGGGATGAGCGCGCGGGACGGGCAGGTGCAGACCTCTCCCTGGTTGAGGGCGAACATCACGAAGCCCTCGACCGCCTTGTCCAGGAAGTCGTCGTCGGCCGCCATGACGTCGGGCAGGAAGATGTTGGGGCTCTTGCCGCCCAGTTCCAGGGTGACGGGGATGATGTTCTCGCTCGCGTACTGCATGATCAGACGGCCGGTGGTCGTCTCACCGGTGAACGCCACCTTCGCCACCCGCGGGCTGGACGCCAGCGGTTTGCCCGCTTCCACGCCGAAGCCGTTGACGACGTTGACCACGCCGGGCGGGAGCAGATCGGCGATCAGGTCGATCACGTAGAGCAGGCTGACCGGGGTCTGCTCGGCCGGTTTGATGACGACGCAGTTGCCTGCGGCCAGAGCCGGGGCGAGCTTCCATGTGGCCATGAGGACGGGGAAGTTCCACGGGATGATCTGGCCGACCACGCCCAGCGGTTCGTGGAAGTGGTACGCGACGGTGTCGGCGTCGATCTCCGCGATGCTGCCCTCCTGCGCGCGGACTACTCCGGCGAAGTACCGGAAGTGGTCCACGGCCAGCGGGATGTCGGCGGCCAGGGTCTCGCGGACCGGCTTTCCGTTCTCCCACGTCTCGGCGACCGCGACCTTCTCCAGGTTCTGCTCGATGCGGTCCGCGATCCTGTTGAGGATGTTCGCGCGTTCCGTCGTGGACGTGCGACCCCACTGGTCGGCCGCCCGGTGCGCGGCGTCCAGGGCGAGGTCGACGTCGGCCGCGGTGGAACGGGCGACCTCGCAGAAGGCCTCGCCGGTCACGGGCGTCCGGTTCTCGAAGTAGCGGCCCTCGACGGGCGCGGTCCAGTCGCCGTCGATGAAGTTGTCGTAGCGGCGGGCGAAGGTGACGATGCTGCCTTCGGTTCCTGGCTGCGCGTACACCATGGCGGCTCTCCTCGGTGAAGGGCGGTGCGGGACGGTTGCGACGTCCCTCACTGTGCTCCGGGGAGGTTGGCGCAAGGTTGGCGCCGCTGAACGCGGACGTCAGTCGCGCAGGGCCGCCGTCAGCCGGCCCTTCGCGATCGCGCGGCGCGTGTCGTCCGGGCCGAGCAGCCGCAGCGCGTGCTCGTGGACCCCGGCGTCGTACGGGGCCCGTTCGCCGTAGCGCAGGGCGTGTTCCGGGTGCGTGCTCGCCAGCACGGCCTCGCGTACCGCCACTTCGAGGCGCGTGCGCCACTCCTCGATGCCGGGGGCTTCGGAGCGGGGCAGCAGCGGGCCGCCCCAGCGGCGCAGCGCGGTGTCCGTGTCGCCCTGCTCCAGTGCGCGCAGGACGTCGGCGGCGTCGCAGGACACCGGGGCGGTGAGGGCGTAGTGGCGTGGGGATATCGCACCGCCCAGCGCCCGGCGCAGGTGGGAGATCTCCGCCTTGAAGGTGGAGGACGTGACCGGCCGGTCGCCGTACAGGGCCGCCCGCAGCCGTTGCGGTGAGAAGCCCTCGGGTTCGAGGGCGAGGAGGGTGAGGATCTCCAGCTGGCGAGGGCGCAGGGGCAGTGGCCGCCCCTCGTGCACGGCCTGTTCGGAGCCCAGGCACGTGAGCCGCAGCCGGCCCGGTCGGGGTGCCTCCGTCGTCAGGCGGGCCTCGATCGTCGACACCAGCGTGCGGACGGTGGACATGGCCAGGGGGTGCGAGCGGTCCCAGGTCGTGGACAGGTCCAGCACGCCGAGGACGCGGCCGTCGCGGCCGTGCACGGGTGCGCAGTAGCAGACCCAGCCGTGCAGGGCGGACACCAGGTGCTCGGCCGAGAAGACGGAGCTGGGACGGCCGGTGCGCAGGGCGAGGGAGAGCGCGTTGGTGCCCATGGCCTGCTCGTCCCAGCGGCCACCCGGCGCGAAGTTGACCCGTTCGGCACGGCGGCGCATGGTCGGGCCGCCGCACGTCCACAGGATGGTGCCGGCCTCGTCGGTGACCGCGGTGACGAACCCGGCGTCCTCGGCGATGCTGTGCAGTTCCCCGGCGAGGGCGGAGACCGGCCGGTACAGCGGTGAGGACATCCAGCGCCGGTGCACCTGGCCGCCGTCAGTGACCGGGGCGCTGTCCCGGCCCGGGTCCACACTGCCCAGCGAACGCGCCCAGGAATCGGTCACCTCGTGGCGCAGCGCGGCGGTGCCGCCGGGCCGCGCGCCCGGGACGCTCAGCCGCGGCACCCAGCGGGACCACTCGTGCTCCAGCACGGCCCTGCGCCGCTTGAGGTCAGGGCGCTGTGACATGGCCTCTCCCTGCCGTCGTACCGTTTCTCGGCGTGAGGTCAGTGTTACCGGATGCGCCCGCCCGGGTCGAGAATTCCGCCGGACCCAAGTCAGCTGTTCTGAACGGGCGACCGCCTGACTGGATGTTTGTCCGGTGCCCGGGTGCCGCCGTCCGGGTGACGGGTTCACTCGACCCGACGGACGGGGCCCGGCCCGCGTGCCACCGGTGTGCGGCGCCGCGTTCCCCTGGCATGGACAGCACGGAGACGGCGCGGCGCCTTCCCGGGAACGACGCCGCGCCCCGCTCGTACGCCGAACTCACCGCCGGATACGCGGGACATCCGCCGATCTACGCGGCCCTGGTCGCCGAGTGGGAGGCGCGCGGCCACACGGTGCCGGAGCACCGCGACGGCCAGTGGGTCTCCTTCGCCGCACCGGCCGAGAGCGAGACCTGGACCGCCGTCACCTCGTGGACCGCCGGCCGGCACATGGGCCCGGTCGTCCCCGCGGCTCCTCACCCCACTGCCGGACGGAACCCCGCAGGGGCCGCCCCCGGCGGCACCCGCCCCGGCTCCGGCCGTCACCCGGGGCCGGCGGGGCTCTCCGCCGGAGCCCGTCTCACCAGCCGTCCGGCACCGCCGGCTCCGCGCTGACCGGCGCCAGCACCGCGAGGGTTCCGCTGGCCTCCCGCAGCGCCGATTCGAGGGTGCCCGGGGTGTGCAGCGCGCCGGTTCCGTCCGGCGGGACGAGCCACTCCAGACGGCCGGCGGGCCGGTACGGCGGCGGCACGGCGACCCAGGAGCCCCGGCCGACGTGCCGCACGCCGAAGCCGACCCATTCGCTGACCGGGTCGGGCGGCAGGAAGAACCCCACTCTGCGGGCCGTGCAGTCCACCAGGGTGGGGCCGGGCACCTTCAGCGGATCGCGCCACAGGATGTCCAGCGCCAGGAGGCCGAGCCGGTCGGGGACGCTGAGCACGTCCCAGTACCGCCCGGCCTCCACGAGCACCGTTCCCGCGCCGTAGTCCCACTCCCGCTTGCACTCCTGGGGGTCCGTGGCGGCCGCGGCGAGCCACTCGACGGCTTGCTTCCACATGACGCTCTGCATGGCCACCCCAGCACAGTCGGCGGCGCCGCGGTCGGGCGCGCACTGGACACGGGCCGGTGACCCGCTGGTTCCGCGTGCCGCCCGGCCGTAGCCATGCTCGTAGATATTTCTACGGCCCGGAAGGGGTGGCGCGGTCTGGCGTTTGGGTCGGACATGGCCCGGTCGGAAAGGGGCACCTGTGGGTGCCGTCCCGTAAGGCCGCGATCAACTTCGTGCTTGGCCGGTACGCAGCAGGAGGCCGTCGGGGCGGGTCTCCGCCCCCATCGGCCGCCCTCACGGCTGTCACCAGCGGGGGAGCTTCAGCTCGTACTCCGGCTGGAACCGCCGCATGTAGCCGGTGTCGTCCCGGCTGCGCATCCCGGAGTCGACGTACCTCCGGTGCAGGCGCTCCAGCCGGTCGTGGTCGAGCTCGACCCCCAGGCCCGGGCCGGTGGGCACCCTGACCTCGCCGTCGCGCAACTCCAGCACTCCGGGGACGATCACGTCGTCCGCCGAGTTCCAGGGGTAGTGCGTGTCGCAGGAGTGGTCGAGGTTGGGGATGGCCGCGGCGACATGGGTCATGGCGGCGAGGCTGATGCCCAGGTGCGAGTTGGAGTGCATCGACAGGGCGAGTCCGAACGCCTCGCACACGGCGGCCAGTTCACGGGTGCGCCGCAGACCGCCCCAGTAGTGGTGGTCGGTGAGCAGCACCTGGATCGCGTCGTGCTCCACGGCCGGCTTCAGATGCTCCCAGGCGATCACGCACATGTTGGTCGCGAGCGGCATGGGGGAGTCCTTCGCCACCTCCGCCATGCCCTCGATGCCCTTGGTGGGGTCCTCCAAGTACTCCAGGACACCGTCGAGTTCCCTGGCGACGTACTTCGACGTCCCGACCGTCCACGCCACGTTCGGGTCCAGCCGCAGCGGCTGCCCGGGGAAGGCGTCCGCCAGGGCCCGCATCGCGGCGATCTCCTCGTCGGGCGGGAAGACGCCGCCCTTGAGCTTGAACGACCGGAAGCCGTAGCGCTCCTGCATCAGCCGGGCCTGCTCGACGATCCCGGCCGGATCGAGGGCCTCGCCCCAGTCGTCGCCGACCGCCGCACGTCCGTCGAGCTCCGGGTGCTCGGCCCACTTGTAGAAGAGGTAGGCGGCGAACGGCACCGCCTCACGGACCCTGCCGCCCAGCAGGTCGCTGACCGGACGGCCGAGGAGCTTGCCCTGCGCGTCGAGACAGGCCACCTCGACCGCCGAGGTGGTCCAGCCGCGCTCGTGGGAGCTCGGCACGGCCGGCAGCAGCGCCGCGTCGATCGCGGCCGACACGGCGGTGGTGTCGAAGACGTCCATGCCTGCGACGACCTGCGCGGCCGCGTGCAGCCGCTCCAGCCGGGCCGCACCGCCCGGCGACTCCCCGAGCCCCACCGTGCCGTCTTCCAGTACCAGTTGGAGGATGATCCTCAGGGCGAGCGGCTCGTGCACGCCGTTGGAGTTGAGCAGCGGCGGGTCGCCGAAGGCGATCGGGGTGACGATCAGCTCGCGGATGCGTGTGGCGCTCATGCGGCGGCCACCTCCAGTCCGTGGTCGAGCAGTTTCGCGAGCCGGGCGAGGTGCTCCGGCGTCGGGTCGAGCAGCGGCGCCCGTACGCCGCCGACGTCCAGGCCGCGCAGGGTCACTCCCGCCTTGACGAGCGACACGGCGTACCCGGGGACCTCGTCGCGCAGGGCGACCAGCGGGCCGTAGAACTCGTCGAGGAGCCGGGAGACCAGGGCGTCGTCGCCGTCGGCGAGCGCCCGGTGGAAGGCCAGGGCGATCTCCGGGGCGAAGGCGAACACCGCCGAGGAGTACAGCTCCACGCCGACGCCCCGGTAGGCGGGCGCGGTCATCTCGGCGGTGGGCAGGCCGTTGAAGAACTGGAAATCCTCCGTGCCCGGCACGGCACGCACCGCGCGCACGATCCGGTGCATCCGCTCGATGTCCCCGATGCCGTCCTTCAGGCCGACCACCCCGGGCAGGGCGGCGATCCCGGCGGCCGTCTCCGCGGTGAGCCGGGCGGTACCCCGCTGGTAGAAGACGACGGGCAGGTCCGTGGCCGCGGTGACCTCCTCGACGTACCGCACGAGGCCCTGCTGAGGGGCGCTGACGAGGTACGGCGGGAGCAGCAGGATGCCGTCGGCGCCCGCGCGTTCGACGCGGGCGGCCTGGTCCCGGGCGACCGGGGCGGGACCGCCGGCCGCCGCCAGGACCGGCACCCGTCCGGCCGTGGTGCGCACGGCGACCCGGGTGGCCCGCTCGATCTCCTCGGCCGACAAAGCGTGGAACTCACCGGTGCCGCAGGCGACGAACACGCCTCCCGCGCCCGCGGCGACCCCCGACTCGATGTGCTGGGCCAGCCGTTCCTCGTCCAGTGAACCGTCCGCCGCGAACGGCGTGACCGGGAAGAACAGCACTCCGTGGAACTTCATGTCTCCCTCATACGTGGGGGGTTGTCAGCCCTTGGTGGCCCCGGCGGCGATGCCGGTGACCAGCGAGCGCTGGAGGAGCAGATAGACGATCAGGCTGGGGACGAGGGCGATGACCGCACCGGCCAGGACCACCCCGGAGCCGACCTCGGGGTCGGTGCGCAGAATGGACAGGGCGACGGTCACCGTGTAGTCGGTGGGGTCCTTGGCGGCGATCAGGGGCAGCAGGTACTGGTCCCAGATCATGATGAAGCCGAGCACCCCGGCGACACCGAGCGCGGGCTTGCACAGCGGCAGGACGACCTGCCACAGCATGCGCAGCTCGCCGACGCCGTCGATGCGGGCGGCCTCCTCGATCTCGGCGGGGATGTCCTTCATGAACTCCGTCAGCAGCATCACGGAGAACCCCCAGGCGCCGAGCGGCAGGATCACGCCCCAGACGGTTCCCTTCAGGTCGACGCCGACCACGGGCACATGCCCGAGGACCAGGGACAGCGGGATGGCGATGACCTCCTCCGGGAGCATCATCGTCAGCATGAACAGGGTCAGGATCAGCGCCTGCCCGCGGAACTTGTGCCGGGCCAGCGCGTACGCGGCCAGCGTGCACACGGCGAGCTGGAGCAGCAGTCCGCCGCCCGCGATGACCAGGGAGTTGCCGAAGTAGTCCCAGATGCCGCGCTCGCCCGCGACCCGGAAGTTCAGCAGGGTCGGGTGGTGCGGGAGGAACGACAGGGTCGAACCGCTGGCCTTCTCGCTGAAGGAGCCGGAGAAGATCGTCAGGAACGGTGCCGCGAAGACGCCCAGAGCGAGCAGGCAGAGCAGGACGCGCAACGCCCAGGCGGGGCCCGGCCGGTCGCTCCAGCCGAGGGCCGTGTCGAAGCGGGCGGGGGTGGTGCGCTGTTTCCCGGCGGACTTGCGCGCGGCAGTGGTGCTCACCGGAGTCCGGACGGGGTCGATGGCGGGGGCGCTCATCTCACGTCTCCCCTCTTGCGGAGGTAGTTGACCGTGACGGTGAGCAGCAGCGTCACGCAGAGCAGGACCACGGAGGCGGCAGAGGCGCCGCCGATGTCGTTACGGGTGAAGCCGAGGGTGTACGCGCGGGTCATCCACACGTCGGTGGAACCGGCCGGACCGCCGCCGGTGAGGACGTAGACCTCGGTGAAGACGCGCAGTCCGCGGATGGCGGCGAGGGTGAGGACGATGCCGAGGGCGGGCCGGATCGCCGGCAGCGTGATGTGCCGCAGCCGCTGCCACAGTGAGACGCCGTCCATCGCGGCGGCCTCGTACAGCGACCGGTCCACGCCCGCCAGCCCGGCGAGGATGATCACCATGTTGTACGGGGCGAGCATCCATATGCCCATGGCCATCGTCGCCCACAGCGCGGTGTCGGGGTTGTCGAGGTAGGGCACCGGCCCGAGCCCCAGGAGTCCGAGACCGCTGTTGATCAGGCCGTCCGAGGTCGGGTAGTACATCAGCCGCCACATCTCGCCGACCACCGCGGTCGCGGTGACCACGGGCAGGAACACGGCGGTGCGGATGAGCTTCAGTGAACGGGCCTGACCCTCCAGCAGCAGCGCCAGCGCGGATCCGACGAGGATCCCGCCGAGGGACATCCCGACCCCGAGGAGCAGGGTGTGGCCGATGGCGTCCTGGAAGCGGTGGTCGGTCAGGACCCGCGTGTAGTTGTCGAGGCCGACCCACCGGTCACCGAGGAAGGGGCGCACCTCGAAGAAGCTGAGCCAGACGCCCTTGCCCATCGGCAGGAACTTGAAGACGAGGGCCAGCAGCAGCCCCGGGGCGAGGAACAGCCAGGGCAGGACGGCCTTCTTGCTGATGATCCGGGCTCTGCGCGGCCCGGGTGTCGTGACGGTCGCGCTCATTTCAACAGGTCCTGGTCCTTGAGGTCACCGGCGAGGGTGTCGTTGAGTTCCTTCAGGCCGGAGCCGACGTCGCTGCCGCAGTAGGTGAAGATCGCGTTGAGCGCGTCGGCGGTGTCCTGCTTGATCGGGGCGAAGTTCGGCGCGTTGGGGAACTGCACGGAGGCGGTCTCGTACGCCTTCTGCACCACGCTCCAGCGGGGGTCGTCGCGCACCTTCGCGGCGTCGAGCGTGGAGTTGACCGGGATGCGTACGACGGGCTGGTGGTCGCCGGTCATGGCGAGTTCCTGGCCCTCGGGGGAGACGAGGAACGCGGCGAGCGTCTGCTCCTGCTTCGCCTTGCCGGTCCTGGCGCCGAAGTAGATGTTCTCGCCGTCGGCCAGCACGTCGTTGTTGCCGACCGGGCCCGAGGGGGCCGGCAGCACCTCGTACTTGTCCTTGCCGAGCGCCTTGTCGAACGTGGAGATGTTGTACGGGCCGGTGAGGTACATCCCGGCGTTGTCGTCCTGGAAGTTGGTGGTGTTCGCGGTGACGGAGGTCAGGGCGCTGGGCTGGATGACACCGTTGTCGCCGCAGAAGAGGTTCTTCTTCATCCAGCTGACGGTGTGCAGGGCCGCCGCCGAGTCCATGGCGGGCCGGTAGCCCGACCCCTCCTTCCGGATGATCTGCACACCGCCCTGCCACAGATAGCTGGCGCCCCACCAGGCGACGTAACCGTTCTGCGCGCTGCCCGGGACGACCATGCCGTACGTGTTCTTCCTGCCGTCCCCGTCGGGGTCGCGGGTGGCGAAGGCCTTGGCGAGGGCGAGGGTGTCCTGCCAGGTCTTCGGCTGCGGCAGGCCGAGCTTCTCGCGCCAGTCCTTGCGGACGAACAGCGTCATGGCCTGCCGGGAGTACGGGACGCCGTAGTGCCTGCCGTCGAGGCCGACGGTGGACGACCAGGACTTGGCGGTGATCTCGTCGTGTCCGGATATCGAGGCCGGGGTGATCGGCTCGAGCAGGCCCTGGGCCTGGTAGCTGCCCATCAGGGCCGTGTCGTTGATCATGACGTCCGGCAGGTCCTTGACGGACGCGCGGCTCTGCAGCTGCTGGTCGAAGTTCATGACCGGCTTGTAGTCGATCCTGATGCCGGTCTTCTCCGTGAAGGCGGCGAACACGCGGTCGTAGGTCTGGGCGGACTCCGGGTCGCTCCGGGTCCACACCTCCAGGGTGTTCGGGTCACCGGCCCGGGCGCTGCCTGCGCCGGAGCCGCAGGCGGCCGTTCCGAGCAGGAGCCCCGAGACGGCGAAGGTGGCAGCCAGGCGGTGCACGCGGCGGAGCCGCATGGCGATACAGCGTCGGCGATCCCGCATGGATGGTTCTCCGTTCATATCCGTGAACCCGCTTCACGAATCTAAATGATCGGCCAAGTTACGGATCGCTTCAACGTCATGTCAATACATGGCCGAAAGATTTCACCGACACCGCACGAGGCCCGGGAACACCGAGGAAATGGCGACGGCCCCCACCGGATCATCCGGTGGGGGCCGTCCGAAAAGGAGGGGCGCTCAGGTCAGGCCGGGCGCTCGGCGTTCTTCTTCTTGATCCGCTCCGCTTCCTTGCGGACCTCCGCCTGGGTGGCGCGTTCCCGCTCCAGCCACTGGGGGTCTTCCTTCTTCAGGGCCTCGATCTGCTCGGTGGTGAGGGGCTCGGTGACGCCGGCGCGCGCGAGGCCCGCGATGGAGACGCCGAGCTTCGCGGCGACCACCGGCCGGGGATGCGGGCCGTTGCGCCGCAGGTCTTGCAGCCACTGCGGCGGGTTCGCCTGGAGCTCGTTCAGCTCGGCGCGCGAGACGACATGTTCCCGGAAATCGGCGGGGGTGGCCTCTAGGTACACACCCAGCTTCTTCGCCGCGGTCGCGGGCTTCATCGTCTGGGTGTTCTGGTGCGACGTCATGGACCCCAGGGTAACGAGCATGTGCACGGCCCCTGACCACGGCCGGTAACCTGGCGAGGTGACAGGCTCGGATGCAACCCCCTCGTTCCGGCTCGCCTACGTTCCCGGGGTGATGCCCGACAAATGGGTGCGCATCTGGAACGAGCGGCAGCCCGGCGTCCCGCTGACCCTCACGCAGGTGCCCGCCGGGGCGGTGGCCGAGCGGCTGCTGGGCGGCGACGCCGACGCGGGCCTCGTCCGCACCCCCGTGGACCGCTCGGTCTTCAGCGCGATCCCCCTCTACACCGAGCAGACCGTCGTCGTGGTGCCCAAGGACCACCTGGTCACCGCCGTCGACGAGGTGGATCCGGAGGACCTGTCCGACGACATCGTGCTGCACCCGCTCGACGACGTCCTCGACTGGGGGAGCCTGCCCGGCAGGCCCGCACTGGAGCGCCCCGCGACCACCGCCGACGCCGTCGAACTCGTCGCGGCGGGCATCGGCGTCCTCGTCGTCCCGCTGTCGCTCGCCCGCCTGCATCACCGCAAGGACCTCACCCACCGGCCCCTCACGGAAGCCCCCGAGTCGAGCGTGGCCCTGGCCTGGCCCGAGGACGCGAAGACGGACCTGGTCGAGGACTTCATCGGCATCGTCCGCGGCCGCACGGTCAACAGCACCCGGGGCCGTCAGCAGCCCCCGGCGCGGGGCGAGTCCACGAACGCGGACCGGGGCGGCGCCCGACGGAAGCCGGCGCCCGGGAAGCCGGCGGCCGGGAAGTCCGCCGGGGCGAAGCGCACCGGGAAGAGCGGGCGTGGCGCCCCCAAGAACGACCGCCGCGGCAAGCCCCGCCGCCGTTCATAGGACCGGGGGCCGCGAACGATCCGCGACCCCCGGGAACGTCGTACCCGGCTCAGCCGGCCGACGGAGACGGTGCCGGTGCCCCGTAGGACGGGTTGGGGGCGACCGTCTGGAAGTCCTTCAGTTCCTCGGGGATCGGCAGGACGCGGACCGGCGCACCCTGCTGCGGCGGCGGCGGTGTCGTCTGATCCTGGGGCAGCTTGGGCGGGGCGGTGATCTGGAAGCTGACCTGCTCCTGATTGATCAGGCCGGTCTTCTCCAGAACGGTGATGTGGTCGAGAACGGTGTCGTTGGTGGTGTCGGCGAGCTCCCGTACCAGGCTGTTCCGGGTGGTCGCCCGGATCTTGGCGATCGCCGGGAAGATGCCGCCGTGCGCGACACGCATGACCGTCACGGCCGTGGACTCGAACTCCTTGCCCGTGCTGCCCTCGGCCGTCGCCACGAACTGCTGCTGCTGCGGGGACGCCTCGTTCGGCAGGGTGATGCCCATGTCCGTGGCGATCTTGCGGCAGCCCGCGTCGAGCCGGCCATGCCCCACGAGCAGATGCTTGGCGACCTCCTGCATCTCCGGCGCTGTGCTCCGCTCCTTGATCAGCTGCGCCATCGGGTACTCCCACAGGCCGGCCGCGCGCACACGGACCACGAAGTCGCGGTCGGCCTCGGTCAGCGGACCCCACTGGGTGTTGGCGATGATGCGGTCCTGGCCGGAAGCCGCGTTCTGCACGCCCAGCATGCTGGGATAGGCGAGCGCGGTCAGCGTAAGGACCAGCGCGCCGCCCACGAACGCGGTTCCTGCCGTGCTGCGCGAGATGCGCATCGTGCCTCCTGGGATATGAACGGCCCAACACCAAGAGGTACGGACGCCAGGGCCGAAACAATCATCCCTGCCGCAAAAAAGTTCGGCCGGATACGGCGTCCGCTCGAACGCCGCGCCCGGTCCGGCCGGTCAGGCGTTCAGGGCCGGTACGGAGCCCCCTCAGCCGTCGCCACCACTTGGCCCCGTCCGCCCTTCTCAACAGCCCGGCCGACACCCATGCGCGTTCGGCATCTCGAAACATGCGCGTCGGGTCGGCCAGACGTCATGCGTGCGCTGAAGGGCGTCAACGCTGTGGGCAGGATGGGCCTTCAGTGCCGATCAGGCCGGGGCACACGGGCCAGGGCGGCTCTGATGGTCACGGCGGGGTCGGGGACGGGGATGCCGAGGTCGTTGAGCAGGGAGACGATGTGCCTGATGCCGGTGCGTTTGCGGAGGGCCGTCTTGACCAGGTATTCGAGCGGAAAGTGTTCGGCCTCGGGGACTTCGCCCGCGTCCAGCTCTTCCGCTCGGATGAGCCGCAGGGCCTCGCTGAAGGAGAGGCCCTTGGGGAGGCTGTCGTGGGACGTCGGGATGTTGCAGGCGTGCAGACGCTTCGCGATCGTCGTGGGCAGGGCCCCCAACTCCCGTGCCGCCAACAGGATGTGACTGAACGGCACTGCTGTGTCCGTCTCCGTGTACCACCAGTTGACCGGGCTGCTCTCGCGCAGCAGCTCCCGGTCCAGCGGGGTGGGCCGGCGGGGGACCTCCAGAGGTGCGTCGAACCCGTAGGCACGCAGGCGGTGAATTTTGTAGCGGAGGTCGGCGAGGTCCTCGACGCCGCTGAAGACGTCTCCGTAGGACAGCGGCCCCGGCGGGACGAGGCACTCGCCGTACACCTGGTCGTCAAGGGCCCAGAGGTCATCCGTCGTGGCATCCGCCGGAAAGGTTTCCGGCGGGTCGACCCCGAGCGTGGCCAGCTTGTACAGGACTTCCGCCGGTTCCAGTTCCAGTTCTTCCGCCGCACGAAGGACCAGACCCGGTGGCGTCGGCCGCAGGGGGTCCAGCCAGGGCGGCCTTCCGTTCACATTCAGGCTCAGCAGTACGACGGTCTCTGCCGTGGGGTGGTCCGGCAGGTGGCCGGATTCGGCGCGGAGGCCCTGGGCTGCGAGCCGTCGGCACACTTCCGGCACGGAGAGACCGGACCGGAGACTTGCATACGCCAAGTGCCCTGGGGGGACCGCCACACCCGGGTCCAGGCAGCCTTCCGTCACTCTGTCCGGGTCGAGCCAGAGCAGGTCGTCCTTCTCCGCGGCCTTGCACAGCGCCACCACGCTGTTCGGTACCACGCTCCCGAAACGCCGCAGAAGTTCGGCCGTTGCGTCGATACTGTCGTTCGCGCGTGCCACCACCTCCATCAGGTCTTCGGTGGACAGAGGTTCCTTCCTGCCCACAATGCTTTTGCCGTAGAGCGGCCGGAAGGCACCGCTGTTCGCCCTTGTGAATTGTGCATCGGACGACCAGGACCGGGGATCGGCTTCCGGGTAGCCCAACGCGGCCAGTCGCATGGCTACGTCGCGTGAGGTGCACTGGAGGGTTTCGGCGACTTCGGCGAGGTTCCAGTAGTTGTTCGGAGGGTTGCTGTGCCAGCTGTGTGATTGGCGGCTCATCAGCAACCACTGATCGGACGGCCGGGGCCGCCTGACGGGGCGGGTGTCGTCCGCCTCCGGGCACACCTCGACCAGCTTCCGCAGAGCCCGCGCGGAACGGCGGGCGAGGACTCGCCAGAGGAACACGTGGTCCGGTGCGTAACCGCCGACGTCACTCCATGCGGCGGTGCTGTATCGCCCCTCGTCACGAGGATCGTGTGGCACGAGAGAGAAGTCGGCCGGAAAGTACCCGACGTCCGGGTCGCCGAACTTCACGCCTCTGAAGGCGAGTTCTTTACCACGGTCGGAGAGCGCCTCGGCCACGACATCGGCCAGAACCGCGCTCCCGCCGGCCACGTGGGAGAGCCAGGGGAACCCCGGCACGTCGTCGTCGCCCTCCGCGAGGACGCTGCCGGCCTTCTCCACCAGCTCCCTCACCGGCACGCTCACATCGTCCAGCACGTGCCGCCGGTCCACCGAGAGCTTCGCCGGGGACCACGGGCCGCGCAGGTTCACCACCACTCCGGTCAGCCCGGGACCCGACGCCGAGATGACCCCTTTGCGTACCGTCGGCTCGACGACCAGCCCGTCGACGAGCAGCGCTCCGCCCTCCTCGCACCAGACGACCTGTGCGCCCCTTCCGTCCCCGGACCAGGCCAGCAGGCTTCCGTGCGCGTTCAGCCCGGTGTCCGTGAGACCGGACTTCTCCCGCTCCTTCAGCCGCCCCGGCTCCCACGAGCTGCTCAGTACCCCCTTCCTCGCCGTCGTGGGGAACTCCGCGATCGCGAGCACCCGTTCCAGAACGTCGATCACGGACCAGCTCGCCGGCTCGATGTCGGGCCGCAGGTACAGCCTGACCCGGGTCCCGGGCTCGCGTCCGCGTGCGGCCTTGTGCACGATCCTGAAGAGGTGGCCCGGCCCGCAGATGGACACCTCGTGGACGGGACCGGGAACGCCGTCGGCGTCCATGCGGCAGGTGGTGACCCGGATCTCCTCGGCGAGCATGAAGTAGCTCAGCACACCGATCCCGAACCGGCTGTTCGGATACAGCGTCACCGGCGGATCCAGGGACTCCCAGCGGGCCCGCTCCAGTTTGAACTCCAGTTGCTCGGCGAAGCGCGCGCCGGCGTGGGAGAACACACCGCGCAGCTCGGCCTCGCCCATGCCGATGCCGTCGTCCTGGCACTCCAGATACGCCCGGCCGTCGTCGTCGGTGTCCTGCGTGAAGGAAATGCGGCCGGTGTACGGCGTGCCCGACGGTTCCGTCGTGCGGTCGAGGTACTCCTGCCTGGCGCGCCGGTAGCGGCAGGCGTCGAGCGCGTTCTGGTACAGCTCCCGCACGGCCAGGTCGCGGTCCTTGTACAACTCGATCCCCATCGCCAGATCGAGGACCCGGCGGCCGTCGCTCCGGAACCTCGCATACCCGTCGAAGGTGCCGCGGCTGGGGACCACGCCGTCGGCGGAAAGCCGGGTGGGGAGGTCGGGCATGGGCTGGTTGACCCGTTCCCTGGCGGTGCGCCGTATCGCGTGCAGCATGGCGTCGGCACGGGCCGTGTACTCGCGCAGACCCTCGACGACCGCCTCGTGGTGGCATTCGGCGCGGAGCACCGGCAGGTCGCGCGGGCCTCCCCAGTGTGCCTCCGCGAGGGTCCGGCGCAGCAGGGGCAGATCCACCGGATACGGGATGGCGAGGTGCTCGGCGACGATGTCGGGCAAGGCCGTCGTCTCGACGGACATGCCGTAGGCGAGGGCGACCAGGAGGCCGACGCGCTGGAAGCGGATCTGCTGGTGACCGGGTCCGCTGCGGACCCGGTCGTCGGCGGGCAGCAGATTCAGGAACTCGGGGTGACAGACGTCGGGACCTCGCCGGAGGCCGTGCAGCAGCACGGTCACCCGGTCGGCGGCGAGCGCCGCGCCCAGCTCCACAGCCGAGTCGCCCAACTCCGCCAGGAGCGTGTGGACGGAACCGGTGTCCGAGAACTCCCCGTGCTGGGCGAGACGGCGATGGCAGAGCCACCAGCCCACGAGCGGCTCCGCCTCCGGGTCCCGCAGAGCCCGCTGGACGAGCGCCTCACTCTCCTCGGTGAAGACCTCGAACGCCTGCCTGTCCGGGTCGGCGGCCCCCGCCGGCCGCAGGGACCAGGGACGGACCTGCGCGAGCCGTACCGCCCGCCGCAGGTAGTGGACCCGGTGAAGGAAAGGGAACAGGACGAGCAGGGACGCCTCGGCCGGATACAGGTCGAGGCCCTTCGTCCCGTCCTCGGGCGGCTCGCCGAGCAGCCATTCGACGTGGTCCAGGAACGTGGTCGCGATTCGGGAGTCGCACCAGGGGTCCTGCTCCAGCGACCGTTCCAGTTCGTCGCGCATGCGGGCGAGCCGGGCCGCGAGGGCGCCGACGTGCCGCCGGTGGTGGCCGGTGTCGCGGCCCTGCGGCACGTGCCGCCAGACGCAGGAGTCGCCGACCCGTCGCTCCCATGCGTCCACGGCGGCGGATGCGGGCGAGGGCCCCGTCGGCGGGAGGGCCGTGTGCACGTGCAGTGCCCCGATCGACCCGGCCTGGACGACCGTGCCCGCCACCGTGTCACCGCCGACGACGTTGCGGGTGCCACCCTCCGCCAATGTGCCGCTCCCCTCTGGCGCTTCCGAAGAATCTACGAGGAGCGCAGCCCGGGTGCGGCCGGTTTCGGGTGATTGAGCAACCGCTGGTCAGCGTCTCGCCGAGGCCGGGGGGAATGCGTCGTACGGCTGCCCGCCGAGCTACCCTGCACGGCACAGCCAGTCGAACGCCGCCTGCGCCGTGAACTCCTTCTGGCCGCCCCGCAGCAGCAGGCCGGCGGTCGTGAACTCCGGTGCGTCCACCTGCGCCGGCACGTACGGGATCGCGATGCACCGCATGCCGGCCGCGTGCGCGGCGGCGGCACCCGGGGCGGCGTCCTCCAGGACGACACAGCCGGACGGGGGCGCGCCGAGCCTGCGGGCCGCCTCCAGGAAGACGTCGGGAGCCGGCTTCCCGTGCGCGACCTCGTCGGCGGAGACCACGGTGTGCAGATGTGCGTCCAGCCCGGTTCCGGTCAGCACCGCGGCGATGGCCTCCGGGGACGAGCCGGAGGCCACGGCCATGGGCACGCCCTCGGCCGCCAGTAGTTCGACGAACGTGCGCATCTCGGGGTAGGCGCGGGTGGCGCTGCGGGCCAGCTCCAGGTAGCGGCTGTTCTTGGCGGCGAGCAGGTCGTCCACCGAGGCCGGCAGGCCGTAGCGGTCCTTCCAGTCCGCGACCGTCTCCTGCGTGCTGATCCCGACGTACCGCTCGTGGTCCGCCCAGGTGAAGTCCGCGACGCCGTACGTGGCGAGTGTCTGGCGGCCCGCCTCGTAGTAGTTCGGCTCGCTGTCCACGAGTGTTCCGTCAAGATCGAAGATGACCGATATACCGCGGAGCTTGCTCATGGGGTCATGCTCTCAAAGATCATCCACGAGCCGACCGCCCGATCGACTCCACCAGCGGCAGCATCCGGTGGGACACGCGCTCGCGCAGGGCGACCTCGGTACGGGTGCGCACCACCCCGGGCATGCTGATCAGCTTCTGGACGACGTCCTCCAGGTGCGCGTTGTCCCGAGCCACCACCCGGGCCAGCAGATCGCCGCCGCCCGTGATCGAGAACGCCTCGACGATCTCCGGCACGGCCGCCAGCGCGTCGCCCACCTCGTCGAGATGGCCCTGGGTGACCTCGACGTGCACGAACGCCAGCACCGGATGGCCGAGCGCGGCGGGGGAGAGGGCCGGAGCCGTGCCGGTGATCACGCCGTCGCGCTCCAGCCGGTCCAGCCGCGCCTGCAGTGTGCCGCGGGCGACGCCGAGGATCCGGGCGTACTCGCGCACACTCGTGCGCGGCTGCTCCAGCAGCAGGCGCAGGATGCGGGTGTCGAGCTGGTCCACGGGCACGGGGCGTCCTCCTCGTCCGTTGGCTCTGCCGCGGCCGTCTCCCGACCGCTCTGTCTGTACCAATGGACCAGTGTAGGAGGAGCCGGTTGAGCCAGTGGCCCCCGGGATGCTGATATGGGTGCGTCGATGGCGCTGCGGATCCCGCGGCGTCTTTTTCATGCGTACTCATGGCCGGTGTGGCGAAAGGGGCGGTAAGCGGTGCTGAAGAGGGTGTTCATGGCTCCGGATCCGGGGCGGACGCGGTTGCGGTTCGCAGCGCGCGCCGTGCTCGGCATCGCGCTCGCGGTCGCCCTGTGCGGCCTCGCCGGGCACTCCCTCACGGGCACCGTCACCGGCGGTCTCGCCGCCCTGCTCGCCCTGTTCACCGTCACTGACGCGACGGTCCGCGGCCAGGCCGTCACGACCGCGCTGCTGCCCGCCGTCGGCCTGCCCGTCCTCACCGCCGCGGCCGAGCTGCACGACCACCCGGTGGCGCGGGACCTCACCTTCCTCGCCGTGGTCGGCGCGGGCGTCTACGTGCGGCGCTGGGGTCCGCGCGGGCACAGCCTCGGCGTGTTCGCGTTCATGACCTTCTTCGTGGCGCAGTTCCTGCACGCCACCACCGACCAGCTGCCCCAGCTGTACGCCGCGGTCCTGCTGTCCGTCCTCGCCGCCGCCGCGGTGCGCTTCGGCCTGTGGTGCTACGAGCGGCGCCTTCCTGCGCCCGCCGCCCCCGCCCCGCCGGGCGGCACCGGTCTGGCCCGGGTCACCACCCGCCAGGCGATCCAGGCGACCGCCGGAGCCGGCTTCGCCCTCGTCGTGGGCCAGCTGGTGTCCGGGCAGCGCTGGTACTGGGCCGTCGGCGCCACCTGGTGGATCTTCGTCAACACCACCTCGCGCGGCGAGACCCTGGTCCGCGGCTTCCGGCGGCTGCTCGGCACGGTCATCGGCATCGGCCTCGGCCTGCTCGTGGCCCTGCCGGTGCACGGCGATCCCGCCGTCACGGCCGCCCTCGCCGCCGTCTGCGTCTTCGGCATCTTCTACACGGCCGCCCTGTCCTACACGTGGATGATGCTCTGGGTCACCCTCCTCGCCGGACTGCTCTACGGCCTTCTGGGAGTGCTCGGCCCGGAGCTGCTCGCCCTGCGGCTCGCCGAGACCGGTGTCGGGGCACTCGGCGCCGCGCTCGCCGTGATCCTCGTCCTGCCCGTCACCACCCACAGCATCACCGACGCCTGGATCCGGCGGGCCCTGCGCTGTGTGCACGCCTGCGCCGTCGAGACCGCCCGGCGGCTCGCCGGCGCGGCCGACGCCGACCCCGCCCCGCGGGTGGCGGAGCTGGAGCAGCTCCTCGCCCGGGTACGGCTCTCGGTCGCCCCGCTCGTGCACCCGCTGAACCCGATGCGCGGCCGCAAGCGCCGTGCCCGGCACGTCCTGGACCTCCTCGACGACTGTGCCCGGGAGATCCGTGGCCTGGTGGCCGTCGCCGCCGACCCGGAGGCCTCCCACGACACCCGCCTGGCCACGGCCTGCCGACGGGTGGAGGCAGCTGTCGAAGCCCTCACCGAGGGCAGGGACATCGCGCTCCACACGGACGGGCTGCCCCAAGCGGAACCGGCCCTGGCCCACCTGCACGGCCTGGAACGAGCCCTGACCGAACTGGCCCGCCCCCTGCGTACGCCGTCTGGTTCGCCGCTGGTCGGGGCCTGACGGGGACCTGCCGGGGCCACATCGGAGCCCGTGGACCGGACCCGGCTGCGGCAGCGGGGGCCGGGCCGCGCCGACCGAGCCCGCGCCCCCGAGGCCGGCCAGGGTCCGACCGGCCGAACCACCCCTTGACCGCTTGGTCTAGACCTTGAATGATCGGCTGCGCGGTCCTTCCGGACGGCACGGGCGAGAGGGGACAGCGGTGGCGGACGGCAGGCGACGGGCGTTCATCGGGTCGTTCACGGCGGCCGGCGGCCCCGGGATCGTGACCGCGGAGGCCGACCCCGGCACCGGCGCGCTGACCGTGCTGAGCAGCGTGCAAGCCGTCCCGGACCCCTCCTACCTGGCCCTCGCCCCAGACGGGGAAACGCTGTACGCGGTCAGTGAGACGGCCGAGGGTACGGTGGCCGCCTACCGGGTGTCGGGGGACAAGCCCGAGCCGGCCGGGCGGCCCGTGCCGGTCGGCGGCAGCGGACCGACCCACCTCAGCCTGTTCGCGGGGCACGTCCTGACCGCCAACTACGGCTCCGGCAGTGTCACCGCGGTCCCCGTCCGCCCCGACGGCACCCTCGCACGGTCCGCATCCGGCGTGCTCCGGCACACCGGCGCCGGGCCGCACACGCCCCGCCAGCAGGGGCCGCACGCCCACCAGGTACAGCCCGACCCGAGCGGCCGCTGGGCCGTCAGCGTGGACCTCGGCACGGACTCGGTGCGGGTGTGCACGCTGGTGGACGGCGCCCTGACCTTGTACCGGGAGACCGCCCTGCGCCCCGGCTCGGGCCCGCGCCACCTGGCCTTCCACCCCGACGGCACACACGCCTACGTCGTCAACGAACTGAGCCCCTCCGTGACCGTGTGCCGCTGGGACGCGGCGGACGGCGTCCTGACGCCGCTGTCCGAGACCCCGGTCCTGCCCGGCGCACCGGCGAGCGACGCCTATCCCTCGGGCATCGTCACCTCGCCCGACGGACGCTTCGTGTGGACCGCCACCCGCGGCGAGGACGTCCTGTCCGTGCTCGCCGTGCAGGGCGAAGAGATGCGGCTCGTCACCACGGTGCACTCCGGCGGCCACTGGCCCCGCGCCCTGGCCGCCTGCGACGGCTTCCTGTACGCCGCCAACGAGCGCTCCGGCGACGTGACCTGGTTCGCGGTCGACCCGCTCACGGGCGTCCCCCGACGAGGCGGCTCGATCCGGGTGGCGGCGGCGTCGTGCGTGGCTCTCGCCTGAGCAGGACGTACCGCAACACCCACCCGACGTCGAAGGCCCGCTCCGAACCGGAGCGGGCCTTCTCGGTGTCTCGCGCAGCGCCGCGCGTCAGCGCACCGGCGTGCTCTGCGCCTGCTGCGGGGCGATACCCAGCGCCGTCGTGTACTTGGCCAGGGCGAGCTTGCCGATCGCCGGGTACGCGCCGAGCGACTCGGCGGCGGAGCAGCCCGCCTCCTTCGCGGCCTCCTCGATCAGGCCCTGCTCGATCTCCGGGCCGATCAGATACGGCGCGAGCGCCAGCTGCTGCGAGCCGGAGGAGCGCAGCTGCTCGGCGACGGACGCGATGGAGCCCTCCTGGTCCAGGGCCGCGGCCATCACCGGCACGGCGAGGCGCGCGGCCAGCAGCATGCCCGTGATCCCGGCCGCCTGCACGGCCTCGTCACCGCCCACGGACGCCAGGACGATGCCGTCCGCGGCGGTCGCCACGGTGAACAGCCGCGCACGGTCCGCACGGGCCAGACCGGCCTCGGAGAGCCGCACGTGCAGCGCCTCGGCGAGCAGCGGGTGCGGGCCGAGGACGTCGGTCAGCTCGGCGGCGACCCGGCTCTCCATGAGGGCCTGGCGGACCTGGCGCAGCAGCGCGCTGTCCGGGCCGGCGAGAAGCGGCACGACGACGGCGACGGGGCCGTCGGGCATCTTGACGTCCATGCCGGCGGCGCGGGCCTGCTCGAAGCGGGCCGTGCGCTCCTCGGCGGCGTGCACGAGCACGGCCTGCAGTGTGGGGAACTCCGCGTTGTCCCCGTCGAGGTATCCGATGCGGGCATCGAGGCCGGGCAGCTCGGAGCGGGCGATGCTCACGACCTCTTCGGCGAGGCTGCGCGTGGCGCTACTGGGCGTCCCCGGCACGGCGAGGACGAGCGCCGGCGCGCCCTCGGGAGCAACCAGCGGCTCGGGACGGCGGTGCCGTCCGGGCTGGCGGGGGCGCGGCATTCGTACGGGCAGGCCATCCGCGGGCCCAGTGGGGGAACTCATGGCGCCGCATGTTACTGGCTTCTTGGGTTCCCCTGTTCGGGGAGGGTGCAGGTGAGCGGTATCCATCCTGTTTTGTCTGATGTGTTACGTACCGATGGGATGTGATCGGATCAATCACCCGGCCGGGTGGTCACGGACAGCAGGGCCACGTCACCCGGCAGCGTGAGCGAACCCGTGCTCAGGTCCGTCGCGATACGCACCGCGCCGTGCAGCGGATCGCCCTCGGCCGGCACCCGCCGGACCTGCGGGAGCCGCCGCGTCAGTTCCTCGTCCAGCGGCCCGAGCAGTGGGTCACCGAGCTTGAACAGGCCGCCGGTGACGGCGACAAGCGGCTCACCGCCCGAGGGGCACACGGCCGCCGCGGAGTCGGCCATGTGCCGGGCGGCTTCCCGCAGGATGCCCGCGGCGACGGGGTCCTCGCCGGCGCAGGCGGCCACGCGGGGTGCGAAGGAGGCGAGTACGGCGGGCCGGTCGGGGCGGGGATACAGCGCGCCGGGCAGCCCGGCGGCGGGCCCGAACACCTCCTCGGCACAGGCCAGCAGCCGGGCCGAGCCGCCCTCGCGCCCGTCGTGGGCGCGCAGCGCGGCCTCCAGGCCGGCCCGCCCGATCCAGGCGCCGCTCCCGCAGTCGCCGAGCAGATGCCCCCAGCCGTCCGCACGTCGCCAGCCGGTCAGGTCGGTACCCACGGCGATCAGTCCCGTGCCGCCGGCGATCACGGCACCGGGCAGCGTCCCGAGCGCGCCCACGTAGGCGGTCACGGCGTCGGCGGCCAGGGCGACCCTGCGCACGCCCCACTCCCGCGCCAGGGCTCCCGGCAGTTCGGCGCGCAGCCCGGCACCCAGGGTGGCCAGGCCGGCGGCGCCGACGGCGACGGTGGTCAGCGGCACCGCTCCCGCCTCGGCCGTCAAGGCACGCACCAGCGGCACGAGTTGCGCCATGAAGTGCCCGGGATCGATGCCGCGGCCGCCCGTGCGGACCGGCTCACCGGACGCCCGCCGGGCCAGCGGCCCCTGCTCGGCGGTCCCCAGCACGGCCCGGAGCCCGGAGCCGCCGGAATCCACGGCGAGGAACCCGGCCTCCTCCGACGCCTTGCTCACGGCAGGCGCCAGTCCACCGGCTGGCCGCCCTGGCGGATCAGCAGGTCGTTGGCCCGGCTGAACGGGCGGGAGCCGAAGAAGCCGCGGTCGGCCGACATGGGGGAGGGGTGGGCGGACTCGACGGAGGGCAGGTCGCCGAGGAGCGGACGCAGATTGCGCGCGTCACGGCCCCACAGGATGGACACCAGCGGCTTGCCACGCGCCGCCAGGGCCCGGATGGCCTGTTCCGTGACCTCCTCCCAGCCCTTGCCGCGGTGGGCGGCGGGCCTGCGCGGGGCGGTGGTCAGGGCCCTGTTGAGCAACAGCACGCCCTGCTGGGTCCACGGCGTGAGGTCACCGTTGGACGGCTGGGGGAGCCCCAGGTCGGCGTTCAGCTCGCGGTAGATGTTGATGAGGCTGCCGGGCAGCGGCCGCACCTCGGGCGCGACCGAGAACGACAGCCCCACGGCGTGCCCCGGGGTGGGGTAGGGGTCCTGACCGACGATCAGGACCCGCACGTCGTCGAACGGCTGCTGGAAGGCCCGCAGGACGTTCGGCCCGGCGGGGAGGTAGGTGCGTCCCGCGGCGATCTCCGCGCGGAGGAAGTCCCCCATCGCGGCGATGCGTTCGGCCACCGGTTCCAGGGCCTTCGCCCAGCCCGCTTCGACGATTTCATGCAAGGGTCGTGGTGCCACGGGCGTCACCCTACTGCCGTGCGGGCAGCGGCGATCAACCGGTGGCCAACGCCTGTGCGCACCCTTCCCCCCCCCCGGGCCGTGTCCGCGCCTCAGCCGACGAGCGCGGCCCGCACGCACAGCACGTCCGGCAGGTGCGCGGCGAGCTGCTGCCAGCTGTCGCCGTCGTCCGCCGACGCGAACACCTCGCCGTTGCGGTTGCCGAAGTAGACGCCCGCCGGGTCGGCGTCGTCCGTGCACATCGCGTCGCGCAGCACCGTGCCGTAGTGGTCCTCCTGGGGCAGGCCCGCCGAGAGCGGCTCCCAGCTCTTGCCCGCGTCCGCCGTACGGTAGACCCGGCACCGGCGGTCCGCCGGGACGCGGTCGGCGTCGGCGTTGATCGGGAACACGTACGCCGTGTCGCCCCTGTGCGGATGCGCCACCGCCGCGAAGCCGAAGGTGGACGGCAGGCCCTCGCCGATGTCCGTCCAGTGCGCGCCCGCGTCGTCGCTGCGGTACACCCCCCAGTGGTTCTGCAGGTACAGCCGGTCCGGGGTGGCGGCGTCCCGCGCGACCTTGTGCACGCACTGGCCGAACTCCGGGTTCGGGTCGGGCAGGAACACCGCGGACACACCCGAGTTGGAGGGGGTCCAGCTCGCGCCGCCGTCCAGCGTGCGGAACACGCCGGCGGTCGAGACGGCGACCGTCACCGCCCGCGGGTCGCGCGCGTCGGTGAGCACGGTGTGCAGACCCTCACCGCCACCGCCCGGCACCCACTTCGACCGCGTGGGGTGCTCCCACAGGGGCCGGACCAGCTCGAAGGTCTCCCCGCGGTCCTCCGAGCGGTACAGCGCGGCCGGTTCCGTCCCCGCGTACACCACGTCCGGCTCGGCGGCGGCCGGGTGCAGCTGCCACACCCGCTCCAGGGACGCCCCGGTGTCCTGGGGGAACTTGACCGCCGGGCTGGCCGGTTCGGTCCAGGTGCGGCCCAGGTCGTCGGAGTGGAACACGGACGGGCCCCAGTGCGAGCTGTCGCCGCCCACCAGCAGCCGCGGGGCCCCGGCCCGGGTGTCGATGGCGACCGAGTACACGGCCTGCGCGTTGAAGTAGGGGCTCTCGTCGAACTCCCAGGCGCCACCCCCTCGCCTGCGCCCGATGAACAGGCCTTTGCGCGTGCCCACGGCGAGCAGTACCTCGGTCATGCCGATCACCTCCGCGGCGTCTCCGTCGACGCCTTCGTCCCGGACATCGGCCAGTCTGCACCCGGCCACTGACAGTCACCCCCGGGCCGTGCTCCGCCGCAGGTCAGCGGGGTGTCGGCGGCGAGGGGTGCGGGAGCCGCCCGGGCCCCTCCAGCGGGGCGCCGACGGGTGCGGGGACCGTGGGGACCGTCACGCAGGGTAGGTGCAGTGAGCATCCGGGCGCCGCCGTCCGTATGGGGAGGGCGGCGAGATGTCGTGGGCTCGTGAGGAGGAGGCCTTCGATGGCGTTACGTGGTCCGAGGGTGTGGCTGTGGCGCTGGCGGCGCAATCCGCTCAAGCGCCGCGCCGACAGGGTGGAGGCCTGGGTCCTCCTGGGCGTGTGGACGCTCACCGTGCTCGCCGGGGTGATGGCCGGGACGGCGGTGAGCCGTTCCGTGGCGGACGGACTGGCCCGGGAACGCGTCGAGTGGCGCCCCCTCGTGGCGCGGCTCGCCGAGCGCGCTCCGGGGACGGCCTCTGAGAACGGCCATGTGTCCCGCGCGCAGACGGTGTGGGCGACGGCACGGTGGACGGCCGCGGACGGGTCCGAGCACTCCGGCCAGCTGAGGGTCCCGGCGGGCAGTGCCGCCGGGGCGGCCGTCACCGTGTGGACCGACCCCGAGGGCCGCCAGGTCACCCGGCCCGTCACCGAGTCCCAGGCTCGCGTGCGGGCGCTTCTGATCGGCGGCGTGGCAGGCCTGTGCGGCGCGGCCGCACCCCTGATCGCCGGCCGTGCCCTGCGCAGCCGCCTGGAGTGCCGCCGGATCGACCAGTGGGACGCGGAGTGGGCCCGCTTCGGCCCGATGTGGGGGCGTACGACGGGGTGAGGCGGGGCCCTATCGGTGCGCCCGCCCGGTCAGCGCCTCCCGGCACTCCCGCAGCAACCCCAGGTCCTCGCGGATGCCCTGGCCGCCGGAGTCGGGGCGATGCCGCCGGGGAGCGGCGAGCTCCGCCCGGAGCACGTCGTGCAGGGGAGTTCCGGCCGGTCCCAGTGCCGAGAGGTTCACGGCGATCGTTCTACGGATGCGCGGGTGTTGCGCCCACGTCGAGCGGAGGAGGGGGAGGAACCCTTCCGGTTCCCCTGTGGTGCGCCACACCGCGCACGCCGCCGTGGCCCGCGCCCACGGGTCCCCGGAG